>JBEIPE010000376.1:0-2476 GCA_040377215.1 Halobacteriovoraceae bacterium | reverse complement strand
CAGATTCTCGCGCACCACACGCACGGCCTTAATAAGGCCTGCCACACCGGCGGCGGCCGTTAAATGACCCACGTTCGCCTTGAGCGATGACACCACACAATTTTGAGCGGCGTCGCGATCAAAGACGCTCTCGAGCGCGCTCACTTCGATAGGATCACCCACCGGCGTGGCGGTGCCGTGGGCTTCGATGTAGCCGATGTCCGCCGGTGTGATGCCTGCGTCCATATGGGCACGACGAATGGACTCCGCCTGTCCGTCTACCGACGGGGCGGTGAAACTCATCTTGTCGGCGCCATCATTACTCAGACCCACGCCTTTGATGAGCGCAAGGATCGTGTCACCATCGGCTTGCGCATCGGCGAGACGCTTGAGCACAACGACGCCCGCACCATCTGTGAAAACGGTACCAGAGGCCTCTGCATCGAAAGGTCGACACATTCCATCGCGCGTGAGAATGCCGCCCTCTTGCGCGAGATGACCGCGCAACTCAGTGCCGCTGATGCTGATGCCGCCAGCGATGGCCGCATCACACTGACCGAGGCGCAAGGAATTCACGGCTTGAATAATCGCAACCAACGATGTCGAACAGCCCGTGTGCACGCTGAGTGCTGGGCCTTTGAGATTGAGCTTGTGAGCGGCGCGCGTGGCCACATAATCTTTTTCTAGGCCGAGCATCACATTGAACTCACCGAAGGCCTGGGCTTTGCTCGCGTGATCCGCCACTTTTTGTGAGTAGAGGCTATTACCGGTTCCAGCGAAAACGCCGATGCTCATGTCGGATTTGTCCAACAGACCCGCGAGTTCTAGAGCTTCATGGGCCACTTCAAGAAACTTGCGCTGCTGAGGATCCATCAACTCAGCTTCACGAGGAGTCATGCCAAAGAACTGGTAATCAAATTCTTTATGGCCCGGCATCACACCCGCGACCCGTACGTAGGCCGGATCCTGCAAGGTCTCTTGGGGAACTTTGGCATCTACTTCGTTTACGGCGAAGGTGGTGAGAAGGTCTTGTTGCTGACAAATTTTTTGCCACAAATCATCCACGCTCGACGCTCCCGGGAAGCGACCCGTCATCGCCACGATCGCGATATCACCCGAAGCGATGGCACGCGAACGTGAACGCTTCACTTCTTGTGAGTTGAGCATTTTTCCAATAGTCGGTTTTTGAAAAAGAACGAGCGGCGAGAGCTTCTTTTCCAAAAAGAGATTGGCCTCGGCGATGAGCTTCACCGCTGTGATTGAGTTGCCACCGAGCTCGAAGAAATGATCGTCGAGTCCCAAGGGTTCAATCTTGAGATATTTTTCAAAGAGTGAAACGAGCTGCTTTTCTTCGCGCGAGCTGGGCGCCACGACTGCGGCCAAATTTTGCGGTCGAGCTGTTTTTCCCGTCGGCACGACGAGCGCTCTCCGATCAACTTTCCCCGACGGAGTGAGTGGAATCTCGTTTACAGAAATGAAAAGCTTTGGAAGCATGTACTCCGGAACGATCTGCGCCAGACGCAAACGAAGCTCCGAAAAATCTCCGACGACAAAGGCCGCGAGCTCTTTGAGTTCCCCGTCCATATAATCCAAGACCACAGCATCCGCACCGAGTTGCTTGAGCGCGACTTCCACTTCACCAACTTCAACACGGTGGCCGCGAATCTTCACCTGGCCATCTTGGCGACCGAGGAAATGAAGTTCACCGGTTTCGCTGTCTCGCTTCGCCCAGTCACCTGTGCGGTAAAGACGACCCAGGGTGGAGTGTGTGAGGAAGCGTTCAGCGGTGCGGGCCTGATCAAACAGATAGCCACTCGCGAGGCAAACGCCCGCCAGGTAGATCTCCCCTTCTTGGCCCTCAACAAGTTCTTCGTCTAAAAGATGCACGCGGCAGTTCGGCAGCTCATGGCCGATGCTTGGGAGCGCAGGCCAGTTGGCCGAGTCAAGCGGCAGGGTCAGAGACGTGACCACGTGAGTTTCACTCGGGCCGTAATGGTTATGAAGACGCGCACTCGTCGATTTAAAGAAAGCTCTCATGGCATCACTGATGCGCAAGGCTTCGCCGGCCACGGTGACATGCTTCAACGCGGGCAAAGACTGAGGCTGAGCGGCGGCAAAATCTGCGAGCTGCGAAAGGGCGACAAACGGGAGGAACAAACGCTCGACTGCTTGCGTGCGCATGACTTCAAAGAGACGCGCTGGATTCTTTCGCTCGTCTTCGTCGATCAACACCAAGACGCCACCTTGCGAGAGCGTTGAGAAGATTTCTTGGAAGTGCACATCGAAGCTCACGGGAGTGTACTGCAACGTGGTCAAGGCACCGGTCGTGCTCTCACTTTGCCACTGCAAGAGATTCACCAGCGCAGCATGACCCATGCAGACGCCTTTAGGTTTTCCCGTCGAGCCGCTGGTATAGATCACGTAGGCCAAATCACCATCCGTCAGCGACACGCTCGCACTCGAAAAGTTTGCGATGGATTCGGTGAGAAGATTTTCT
>JBEIPE010000250.1:0-4351 GCA_040377215.1 Halobacteriovoraceae bacterium | reverse complement strand
CGAATCCTGAGTCTTGAAGCTCTTCGCTCCACGGATCGCGCCCTCGTTCGTAACCAGCGCGAGCTTTGTGTTGGTTCCACCGATATCAATGCCAATAGCGACGCGTGCTTTCATTAATTAACCTTTCTCGCGCGGTACCAAGCGAAGTAAGCGATGTAGACATAGCCCACCAGTGGGATCAAGTACGACGTGCGCAGACCCACGCTGCTGTCAGCGACGGCACCTTGAAGCAAAGGAACAAGTGCACCACCGACGATCGCCATACACAACAACGCTGAACCTTTTTTAGTGTACGCACCGATACCATCCAACGCTTGCGTGAAGATGGTCGGGAACATGATCGAGTTGCAGTAACCCACCAACAGCAAACACGCCAAAGCGTTAAGCCCGGTGAGGAAGAAACTAGAAGCGATCAAACCCACCGCCACGAGCGCGTGGTAGAACAACGTGCGTGCGGGGCCAAGCTTCTGCATGTACGCCGAACCGGCGAAGCGACCGATCATGGCCCCTGTCCAGTAAAGCGCCACGTATTTCGCCGCTTCCACTTCATGCATGCCGCCCATTTCTGGCAGATTCATCAAGCTCACCAAGAAGCTGCCGATGGCCACTTCCGAACCGACGTAGAAGAAAATCCCGAGGATGCCTAAGATCAAATGCGGGTGATCCGAAAGTTTTCCGGCCGCCGCTCCTGCTTCTTCTTTTTCTTCTTGGATTTCTGGCAAGTGCGTGAAGTGCACGCCGACAGCGAGCAAGAGCAACATGACGGCGAGACCCAAGTAAGGGCCCACCACAGATTCAGCACCGCTGAAGCCCGCGCGGAAAATCAAGGCCGCGCCGATCAACGGAGCGATGGCAGTTCCCAAAGAGTTGAAGGCCTGCACGAGAGTCAAACGGCGTGAGGCCGTTTCTGGGGCACCGATGCGCGCGATGTAGGGATTGGCCGCCACTTGCAAAAGAGCGATGCCGCCCGCAAGTACGAAGAGCGCGAAGAGGAATAAATTGAATGAGTGAATCTTCGCCGCTGGAACAAACAACAAACAGCCTACCGCGATGATGACGAGGGCCACGATCATGCCGCGTTTGTAGCCGATCTTTTCAACGATTTTTCCTGAGGGTGGAGAAATGATGAAGTAGGCCATGAAGAAACAGAACTGCACAAGGATGGAGCCGGTATAGCTCAACTCAAAAGAGTTTTTGAGATGGGGAACCAACAAGTCGTTCAAGCAGGTGATGAAACCAAACGTGAAAAACAAGAAAGATAACAGCCCTAGTGCGCGAGTTTGAACCATGGACTTAACTCCAAAATAAAGGATAAGATTGAGCTATCTTATCGACCAGATTTTGAAAGGGCCATGTAATGAAAGCCAAAGTTGTCACCGGACTGCAACGCCTCTTGGAAGACCCACAACTTCAAAAGAAATTCCCAGGGAAGATCGGCTACCTTTGCCACGCCGCTTCCATCACGTCAGAAATCGAGCACGGGCTGTTGGCCTTGAAGCGTGTTTTCGGTGATCGCCTGGTGAAAGTTTTCGGCCCACAACACGGTTTTGTGACGGACGTGCAAGACAACATGGTGGAATCTCGCCACGGCATCCACCCCTATTTCAATCTGCAGGTTTATTCCCTCTATTCTGAAACCCGCATCCCGACACAAGAAATGCTCAAGGGCCTGGACCATGTGTTTGTGGACTTACAAGACGTGGGAACCCGCATTTACACCTACATCTACACCATGACTTATATGATGGAAGCGTGTCAAAAAGCTGGCGTTCAAGTGGTGATTTTGGATCGTCCGAACCCGATTGATGGTGTCACCATGGAAGGCAACGTGCTGGACATGAAATTTGACTCCTTCGTGGGCCGCCATCCTCTGCCGGTTCGCCATGCGCTGACCATGGCAGAAGTCGCTTTGATGAATAAAAAATTCTGGAATGCGCCTGACTGTAATCTCGCCATCATTGAGATGCAGGGCTGGAAGCGTGAGATGAGTTATGAAGACACGGGTCTTCCATGGGTTCTTCCATCACCCAATCTTGCCACCATCGAAGCCGCTTATACTTTCGTGGGCACTGTTCTCTGGGAGGGAACGAATATTTCTGAGGGCCGCGGCAGCACGCGCAGCTTAGAGATCATTGGCCACCCAAAAATCGAAGCCTTCAGCTATCACGACAAGCTCAAAAAAGTGCTCGAGAAAGAAGAACTCCACGGCCAGGTCTTGCGTCCGTTGGTGTTCTTGCCGACGTTCCAAAAACACCAAGGCATCCCCACCGGCGGCTTCCAAATCCACGTCACCGATCGCAAAAAATTCGAACCCTGGCGCTTGAACCAAACCCTTTGCCGTGAATTCTACAAAGATCTCGGAAGTGAGTTTAAGTGGAAGCAGCCCCCTTACGAGTACGAATACGATCGCATGCCCATTGATCTCATCAATGGCACCGATCAGCTGCGCTTGTGGGTCGAGAGAAACGGCTCACGTGCTGAATATAACGAGCTGATGAAGTTCGGTCAGGCCGAGTACCAAGCGCAGCGTAACGAGATTTTGCTCTACAAATAAAACTGATAAGAATCATGTCGTGGGCCGCTTTGGCCCACGTTCTTCTCCTCCTCCAAGACGTATGTTTTCGTCACAAACCGCTTTCCTTGGAGGGAATATGTTCACACTACTCGCTCTTCTCATTTCAGCTCCTCTTTACGCCCAGGCGCCACGCGTCGTCGATGCTCCCGTAGATCATCTCTACGTTCCATCGGGCTTTGATAATAACGACAACGTTGAATTGGTCGTTACCGGTTACTTCCCTAACCCTTGCTATGGCCGCAACAAGGTCAATGCCAAAATCCAAGGGGACGTCATCAATGTGCGCGTCACCGCACTGGTACGCCAGGACGAGAAGGCCGAGGCCTGCGCTGCCATGGTCGTGCCTTTCAAAGAAGTCATCCCCGTCGGTAACTTGCAAGGTGGTGACTACAAAATCATCGTCAACAGCAACACCCGCTTTGAGCTGCAGGATAATCTGAAAGTGGCCGAGGCCGCTTCCCAGAACCAAGACGATCACATCTACGCGGTGGTGGATTACATCGAACTCGGTTTCATGGGTGGTGAATCGGGCAGTGCTCTCTTGGTGGGATGGAATCCCAGCGACTGCCTGGCCCTTGATCACGTGGAGTACGTCAGCAACGGTAAAGACACTCTCTCTATCTTGCCGATCATGAAGAAGATCCGCGACTTCTGCCCACTCAAAATGGTGCCTCTCACTATTCCGGTGAACTTTAATCCGGAAAGCTTCTCTCACCCAAAAGTTCTGCTGATGAGCCGCACGATCGAAGGTAAATCGGTGAACACCCTTATGGAACGCCAACAATGAAGAAGGCGCTCCTTCTTTTCGCCTGGGCACTCAGTGCCCAGGCTTCTTTTTTTCCCGATGACGGGCCTCAGCTCAAGTCGCAAAAAATCTTGCTCGATCCCCAGCGAGCGGTGGTGGCCGAGCGCTTGCTCCAGAACTTTCACCAACGTCTTGCTCCCCTCGTGAGTGCCCAAGGCGCGCAGCTCGTGCTCATTCCCCAATGGGAAGACTCCCGCGTGAATGCACTCGCCAGTCGCGCCCCTGGTGTCTGGAAGATCGAAGTCTTCGGCGGACTCCTCAACCATCCCAAGTTGGATGACGACGAACTCACTTTAGTTCTCTGCCACGAATTAGGTCACCACCTCGGTGGCACCCCCACTGCTTCACGGCTGGGTTGGTCCGCTTGTGAAGGCCAGGCCGATTACTGGTCGGCGAGTGTTTGTGCGAACCTGCTGCGTGATCCTGAGAACACGGCGCTTCGTCTGACACAAATGTATGCGAGTCAGGGTGGAGGGAGATGGCCTGAGTTAAATGTGAGTGATGAGACACGGGTTGAGCGGATCTTTTATGGATATCCTAACCCCCAATGCCGCCTCGACACTCTGCTGGCGGGCTTCAAAGGAATGGATCGTCCGGCCTGTTGGTATGCTACTGGTGACTGAGAGAGGTGTATTCCGGCATGTAGTGAATCGATGAGCGTGATTTCTCCAGCACCATGGTTCTCTTGCCGGGCTGAAGCAACTCGACTTTTTTCTCGGTCGGGCAGCTGAGCTTGCCGCACTTCTTCTCGAGCACGGTATAGGTTCGAACGAGACGGCGATTGTCTTCGTCGATCTGCGAATCTTGTGTCAGGAACAAACTCGCCACTTTGATTTTCTTCGGGTGAAACCAATGACCGACATTGGTCTTCACTTCCATCTCGCCGACGCAGCCATGCTTTTCCGTCAGTTCTTCAAAATAAATCCACTCTTCACCGAAGAAGGTTCGAAGACCGAGAGGAAGGTAACGGT
>JBEIPE010000010.1:0-22973 GCA_040377215.1 Halobacteriovoraceae bacterium | reverse complement strand
ATGACTTTTGTGCCGGCCAAATTACTGGCCTTCATCGTCTTCGTTTCGTCGGGATGGACGATGACATTTCCACGTCCATCGACGAGGTAAATTTTAAAGTTCGTTTTGTTTTCAAAAGAAGCTTGCAGGCGATTGAGCTTGAAGAGGCCCCAGGCCCAATGAGTCACGAACCCGTTCTCTTTAGCAACAGGTGTCCCGACGATGAGGTAAGGTTCCTTGAGACTATTACCGGTACTCGCTAAGAACAAGTTGCCAGCGCGAATAGCACTTTCTTCAGTCTTAAAGCTGCCCACAAGATGGCGGAGTTCAGCGAGAGCTTCTGGTGCCAGTCCGAGGGGGCTTTTCTCTAGATTCGCACTGAGGTCTTGCGATTGAAGTTTGAAATAGTAGAGATCCCCCGTCAGGGGGACGTTGGGATCTTTTTCCGATGAGATGAGAGACAATTTCTCGACATAAGATTCGAGGATCGCCTCAACTTCTAAGGCTTTTGATGAAGTGTAGAGTTCGGCATTGGCCTCTTCCCGGTCACGAGAAATTTGCGAGAAAAGTTCGGCGTTTTTGATCGCCAAAATAAGCGCGACACCGATCACCAAAAATGAGGTGAGGGTGACGATTTTCATCACAAGTGGCACTAAGAATTTTCCCTTCGGAGCATTCATAGATGACCTATCGGAAATCTATTAATTATTTAGAGTAATTTGAGCTAAACTCTAGGGGATGAAACGTCTTGCCGGCGCATTGTTGATTAGTTTGATTGGAATTGCCTTCTCTTGGCATTTCCTTCGCCCCCGTGAGTGGGGCCAGGACTCCGTTACGACAAGACAGGCCATCGCGCGCGTGATGAATGTACGCAATGATGTCTCTCGCCAGGCAGAAGGTCGACTGCTTTGGTCACCCATTCGCGTCGGAGATCAGATCTTCGTAGGCGATAAAATTAAGACGGCGGGCCTTTCGACCACGACCGTTGAAATCGACGAATCCAAATCCAAGTTAGAAATCGAAGAAAACTCTATTGTGGTCATGGCACAAGGAGAGAAGAAGCTGGCACTAAACATGCTGGAAGGACGCGTCTTCGTTAAGCAAGAGGGTGCGAATCCCAATAGCTTAGATTTCGTTTCCGGTGGCAAGAAAATCGATTTCTCAGGCAACACCGCTATCACCGTTTCTCAAGACGGTTCAAGCCAGGTGGAATCTTTTTCTGGTGGCCAAAATATCTTCGCGAATCTTCTCCCTGCTTATTCAGAAAATATTTTTAGCTTGAAGACCAGTCTTGAGTTGCAATGGAAGGCTTCGTCGCAAGAGGGAGTGGTAGAGGTCAGCACAGGTGAGTCGCCTTTGCTCTTAAAGCCGATCGTTGGCCTCAGCGCACCATTCGCGGATGGAAAGCTCACGGCTCCGATGCAAGCTGGAACCAACTTTTGGCAGCTCACGATGAAACTTGGCGATCAAACAATCAAATCTCCTCTGATGAAACTTAACCTCGTCCGTCCACAAGCGCCGAGACCACTGTATCCCGCTGAAGCAGAAGCTGTGCGGGCCACTGAGCGTCCTTTCGATTTTAAATGGGTGAGAGGGAATGCTGGGGACAACGTCCGCCTAGAAGTTGCTAAGGACGAAACTTTCAAAACGATCGTGATGTCTTCTGACGTGAAAGACCAGACTTTCTTTGCGCCAACGGAACCCTTGGTGGCAGGAAATTATTTTTGGAGAGTGAAATCTGCGCTATCTCCTACCGAATGGCTCGAGTCGAGCGTGGTGCCGTTCACAGTTCACCAAGGCAATGCTCAACTATCGCCCACGCCTGTGATCCCCTATGACCGCGCTGTCCTCTACGTTGCCCAAAATTCCAATCGCAAGGTTCGCTTCGAGTGGAGAAAGCAGGAGCAAGCGATAGGCTACGAAGTGAGAGTGAAGGGAGCAAATTTTGATAAAACGGTAGCGAGCAATGACGCCTCCGTAGAAGTCTCACTAGGCCAACCAGGAAAGTACACTTGGGAAGTGGTTTCACTGGATGGTAGCAGCAAACGTTCCGTGCTACCGGCGATCCGTGAGTTCGAGATCAAAACCACAGGCCAGATCAATTGGGCCATGGAAGACAGAAAGTTCTTTTACGTCAAAGGACTCCCGATCGTCGTCTTAAAATGGCAGAAGAACTTTGCCGGCCCATCGATCTTGCATATTTCAGCGAGTGCCGACATGGCAAAGCCAGAAACTTATCAAGTGCGAGAAACAGATTTCCCGTATCGCGTGTTGAAAGATGGTGTGTACTTTGCCCAGGTCAAGGCCTTAGGTGAAGATGACGAGATTAAAGCAGAATCATCTGTGATTGATTTCCAGGTCCAGGAAGCGCCACTGCCGCCTTCTCCACAGTTGAAAGGGTCACCGAAAAAGCTGTTGGCCAATTCCCAAGGAAATTTGCGAGCGGAAGTGACGAACATGAAACCAGGGTGGCTCGTGGTTGCTCAACTGCAAGATACGGCCGGCAAAGTGTTAGATGAGAGACGTTTCTCAGAGACGGCCCTTCAGTTTGCGGGATTGTTACCTGGGAATTACCTCTTCCTCTTAAAATTCACAGATGAGTTTAAGCGATTGAGTGAAGTCAGCACTTATCAAGTTGAAGTACCGGCCACCAGTAAGGTACCTGCTCCTCGTATCAAGGGAATTAAAGTCAGATGAAAAGACTGCTTTTTCTTGCCCTTATTTTGCTTCCGCTTTTAAGTTTCGCTCAAGAGCGATGGATCGATATGGAGTGGGATGCTGTTCAAGGTGCGAAGGAATACGAACTCGAGCTTTTTCAAGATGTGTCAGGCACCAATACTCCCCGCGGAAAATACAAAGTAGAGAGCGCGGTTTGGTCTCATTCAGTTCCCCCTGGCAAATATTCGATTCGCATCCGCTCCCTTGACTCGCGCGGTGTTCCTGGTGACTGGAGTGAGCTTCTTCCACTCAAAGTAAGGCTGCGCAATCCGCAATTACTTCGTCCTGTTCCCGAGGATACGGTTACGGATACAGAGATGAACTTGGAGTGGGCGGAGATCGAAGGGGCCGCGCAATATCAAGTCATCGTGAAGGACCCACGCGGTAAAGTGTTGTTTAACTCAGTGGTTCCAGAGCTGAAGACAAGTGTGTATTTGGATAGCATGGGAGCTTACCGCTGGACTGTACTGGCGCTTGAGAAAGACGAGTCGCCGAAAGACGAGAGTGAGTGGGTAGAGAGTTCTTTTCGTTCATTTAAACGGGCCGGAGCCGAACTAGAGGCGCCTCATCTTGCAGTGACCACTGATCCAAGAATCGTTGTCTCATGGGTGAAGATCCGTAACGCCCAGACTTATGAAATAGAATATTTTCCTCCGGCCGGCTCAGGAGGAAAGAACGTTCGCTTTCGTATCAAGCAAAGTCCTTTCACACCAAAAAAAGAAGCGCTTAAAGACGGTGTAACCACCATGACGGTTAAGGCCGTCGGTGCGGGGTTCCCTGAGTCGCGCAAGAGCGTGGTGAAGATTTCTCGCTCAGGTAGTAAGTTTGAGGTTGAGGATATCATTCAGGGCAAACTCGAAGAGACAGTTGCCGTAAACCCTTCAACTGTTCATTGGAGAAACCAATACTTCCTTTCCGTGATCACTGGTAACTACACCTACGATAGTAAAGACATTGAGGCGGATACGACTTTAAAGCAGAAAAAGCTAACAACGCTTGGGATTGCCGCAAACTTCCATTGGCAACCGCGACTTAATTCGCTGATTCATAAATTCGCGTTGAGCTCTGTGAGTGTCTCTAGCGGAGTCGATTCTGGAAAACAAATGTACGCCTCTTATCTTCTCAACGCCGGAACGGTTCTATTAGGAGGACGCTTTCATTACGGTGGTGGCGTAGGTTATATGCAGGTTCCAGCTTTTATGGGGGACCGACTGCGAGATAAGATCACGGTTGAAAATACTTCTGGAGTTGGCCCTGAATTGAATATCGCTTGGCTGCGTCCAATCGGCGCTTCTTGGGTGGTGGATACGCGCTTACACTATTTGCATTTACTGAACATCATGAGCTCAGACCGTGAGAATGAAGAGACCTTCGGTCTTCTGCGCGCTCAGGTTTTGGTGCACAAGTACTTCACCAAGAAAGAAGCATTCACTCTAGGGCTCGATTACCAAAGCTGGGAACAGAAATGGAAGAACGACAGCTCTGCCATTAGTGGCGCATCAGTGATTTTAGGCTTCAAGGGCAGTTTCTAAAACTGCTCAAATCGACTGAGGTCAAAGCGGCCAGCATCACGGCCAAGTTGGACTTTGGCCTGCTCGTAAAACCACTCGTTCACATCCCAGAAATCTGTCCGATGACGTGAGACCCCAAACCGTTGCAGCATGCGCTCGTAATCTTTTGGAGCACGGATGTTCTTCAGCATACGTTGCCATTCACCGACGTCTGCAACATTCATTTCTAAATACTGGTTGGGGTAACTCGCTCCCACACCCTCAACAATGCTCAAATAATCTTTCGCAGGCTCAAGGCGGTCTGTTTCAAAAAACAGCATGCTTACGTTGTAGTGAAAGCGATTGCGGGCCAAGGTATAAAACTCAGGCTTGGCGCCTTTTACTTTGACGAAGGTGACGTCGGGGAAATAGCTCACAAAAGGTGCTGGGCGATTCATCGCTGGAGGTAGAATCTTTTCCGCCGCCGGCTGTTTCAAAATATAGTTTTTGCCCACAAACTTCTCTGCGAAGATCTGCTGAATAAGACCTTCTTTGGTGTGATTGCTTTTGGCTTCCGAGAGGAGCTTTTGGCCTAAGTACGGATATTTGAAGTGCATCTTGTCGTCAATTGAACCTTCAACTGCCTCAACGACTTTTAAGCCGACGCTTTTCTTTTTCTCCGGGGCTTCTTGAGTCCATGATTTACGTTCGGCATGACGCTTGTCTTGCGCCATGAAGTTAAGGAACAAGTCTTCGGAGGCGACTCGTGAAATCTCCATATAGAGACGTGTGTTCATTTGATGAATGACGGGACCGAATACGTTGTAACCTGCTACGAGGTTGTAATAGATGTCTTCGAGAATTTGATAATCCAGAACCCACACTGTCTTAGGCATGGGGCCAAAGGCTCCTTGCATAACCTGTGCACTGTCGTAGTGACGAAACACCGTGAGGAGGGCACTTTTATTTTCTCCACCGTATCCGTTCCAGATAAGTCGAGGCGAGAATGACACATTGGCTTTTTGGTAGACGCTGTATTTGTGTTCGATGGCGTCCCAGAAATTTTCTCGGAACTGATTGAACGGCTTAATTTTGTCTTCGGCCGATGTTGGCGGAAACATTTCTTTCTCAAGGACGGACATGAACTTTGGATCTTTCAATGTCGGATCAAGAGCAGGATCCATGAACATCACCCAGAAGTGATCGTTGATCACACTGAGGGCCGTTGGGCCTCGACAAACAGGTCCTTTAATAAAGGTCATGATGTGATAGTAGGCATCATCCAGCAGGAACTCATAACGTGATTGCGGTGAAAGACGCTTGAAGGTCTTAAAGGCATTACTGCCGAGATCACCGTAGGCCGGGAATTCCTGGCCACCTGCCAGCAATTCTTTGTCATCAAAGAGCTGTTTCCAGCGAGCACGGCGTTTGGCATTGAGAGCATACGGCATATTGGTTTTATCCATGACCGTGCGGATGTATTTTTTAAAGCGATAATGGAAGTTGTTACCTGCGCTATCAAAGGGCCTGACCGTGGGTATTTCGATGGGCTCGCCTGTCAGGTTTCGAGCACGCACGATTTTGTAATGCTCACCAGTGAGTTCATCAAAGCTAATAAGCGCCAAAAAGAGATGCTCGTAGATATAGCGCGAGCGCAGGCGGGCCTTGAGATCTTTCTGGTTGAGATAATCTTCCCAACTCTTTAAGACTCCCGAAGCAGCCGCGTGCTTACTTGTGCGAATTTCATTCTCCTCTGCGAGAGATGGTGCACGTGCTCCCGTGTTGAGCCAAAGATTGATCTTCAACAATTCAGCGGCCGTGAGACTTGGAAAACCATAGGGCATGTGACCGCGAGGATGGGCCTTGAAAAAATCATTACGAGTTGCATCGTCTTGGCACATCCGGCCTTCTTCAACTTCGAAGGTATGGCCCTCATAGATTTTTGCATCTACTGGCTGAAGAACCTGACTCAAGATCGAAACGTTTTCTTTTTTATCAAGGACGGAGAAAAAGCCTTTGCGGCGCCATTCGGTTGTCGTCTGCGCATCGATCCCAAGTCGCGTAGGAGCATTGGCGTCGACCAAAGGAAAATCATAGATATTAGTTTTAGAGGCCCCACGCTGAATCCCTTCAAACGAACTTAGGTCGAGCTGACAGGGAGCATTGAAGCAGGAGTGACAGGCGACACATTTGGCATCAAAAATCGGCTGCACATTTTCATGATAGTAAGGGTGAGTTTCTCTCAATACAGACTCAGTGACGGTGGGGTTGTATTGAGTGCATCCGCTCAAGAGGAGAGTGAACCACAAGATTGCTGCAAGTTTTTTTGACATGGAGGTATTTAAGCATAAATGGCAGGTATCTTGGAACACATTTAAAGGTGCCTTCCGGTGCCTACGACGTGTTAGGATGAAGCATGACAAAAATCCCCTCACGCTGACGGAAGCCGTATACGTCGACACTTATGAAAATGCAGAAAATAGAAAAGCTCATCGAACTCTTGTGTAAATACGGCGCCAATGTCATTGAGTCTCGCACAGAGCGGGAAGGCTCACGGTTTGGTTTCCATGATGTCAATCGCACAACTCTCAAGTGGCAGAATCGGCGAGTGAAAATTTCAAGTCGATCCATTCCATAACCGGAAAACTCTCGGACGACGGTGACGGGGACTACTACGATTTCTTGGGGCGAGAGATTCTTTGCCTTCAAAAAAAGTTTACCGAGGCCTAGCACGATGAAATTCGTCGACGAGTATTATTCACGAGAACATCGCTACTCACTTGGTACCGAGAAAGTTTCAGGGAAGAAGTATCTTTCGATCCCCGTTTCAAACAGCAGGGTTGACTACGAAGAGTACTATGAAGTCGATCCGCTCATCTTTGATGAGTTGCTGCGTAACGCTGAGCAGGCCATCAGGCTTGCGCAGAAATGTCGCAATCGAGAAAACGACGAGCGTCTCATGTTGAAACCGGGCACCGATCGTGGCGTCTGAATTGATATAAATAGTCGGGCTTCGTGCGATTCTAAAAAATAAAATCCGAAGTATAATCACCTTACATAAAACTTCGGAGTCCCCATGACACTCAACTGCCCAAAGTGTAAGACCGGTCTTAAAGAGTTCGAGATGGAGCCAGAGCTCTACATCGATCATTGCGACTACTGTAAGGGGACCTGGCTCGGGAAGGGTGAGCTAGTGATGATGGCCACATCGAAAGACGAAGTGACTAAGTTTCAAAAAGAACTCGTACTGGGAAAGCCCGGAACCCTGCCGTGTCCTGCTTGTGCGCAAGAGGGGCATGCCCAGACCATGCTTGAGCTTAAGTATGGCACCGAAGAGCTCACCATCGATTACTGCAAAACGTGCTTCGGTCTTTGGTTAGATAAGTCTGAACTCCCTGCGATTCGCACCATCATGAAGCAGCTGCGCGTGAAAGAAAAACTCGGCCGCATCCAATCCCTCAAGAAAGGATGAGAGGTTGGTTTCTCCTATTTTTTTCTTTGAGCGCTGAGGCCGGCTGGTTTAAGGATCGCCTCGTCGAGCGCATGAGCAAAAAGCCAGCGCCAGAACTTTCCGAGAGCATAAAGACATTGAAGGTTGGCGAGGTAGAGCGCTATTACACTATCCACATTCCTAAAAGCTACGACCCGAAAAAATCGACACCGCTGATACTCGCGTTTCACGGCGGCGGTGGAGACATGTCGATCCAGGCGAACGATAAGTACTACGGTCTCATCAGCAAATCCGAGCAAGCGGGGTTCATTGCGGTCTTTCCCAACGGCCACAGCAAATTTCGTTCGGGGAAGCTTGCGACTTGGAACGCGGGTAAGTGTTGTGGGGCGGCCCGTGACGATAAGTCCGATGACGTGGGTTTCATCCGAAGCCTGGTAGAGCGCCTCGCAAAGGATTACGCCGTCGATCGCCAGCGCATCTATGCTATCGGCATGTCCAATGGCGGCATGATGGCCTATCGACTGGCCTGTGAGCTCTCAGATGTGTTCAAGGGCATCGCAGCGGTGGCAGGAACCGATAACACGATTGAGTGTGCGCCGAAGAATCCGGTTTCTATTCTTCATATTCATGCCAGGGATGATGACCATGTTTTATTTGATGGTGGAGCGGGGAAGAATGCGTTTAAGGACAGATCCCAGGTGACGGAGTTTGTTTCGGTACCCAACTCCATAACGAAGTGGGTTAAGCATAATGGCTGTAAAGGGCAGGCCAAAAAATTAAACAGTACCTGTGAGATTTATTCGGACTGTTTCGGTGGGGCTTCGGTCGAACTCTGCGTTACGCCTGATGGTAAACACTCTTGGCCAGGAGGCAGCAAGCCAAGAGGAGGCGCAGGCTCATCTGCGCTCAATGCCAACGACGTCATTTGGGATTTCTTTAGTTCTTTGCGCTAGTTTCCCTGCCACAAAAATCACTTCCCCCTTAGAATATCCTGATGAAATTCTTATTTTTAATCTTCGCCTCCTTCATTTTTCCCGTGGCCCATGCCTCCGACTCGTCCATGCAGCGGCAAGGCTCCGAGCTCGGCGCCAATCTACAAAAGAGCTGTGGCCGTCCGATCACCGTCGACATGATGGACTACGCCTACGGTCGCGATGAGTTGATGGCCTACGAATACCCGGGCCTCGAGTACTGCCAGCGACTGATCAGTCTTTTGAGTAGTGCCTGCGAAGCTCATTCAGCGAACGCCGGCAAACTGGTGCGCGTGAGCAATATCTTTTGCCAGCGCGGCTCCATCGAAGGTCCGCGCATGATCTTGCGGAAAAACGGCGACCTCGTGCTGCTTGCGGTGAATGGCCGGGATGATTGGGAAGCGTGGATGAAGCAAGAGCTCGCAGCGAAGCTCAAGATCGATTTCAACGCCAACGAAAAGAATGAAATCAAAGTCGCGAAAGAGAAGAAAGAAGACGAGGACGATAAAAAACGCGAAGCCGAACGGAACGCGAAGCAAGAGACCCAACAAAAAAAGATCGAAGCGTTGACGGCTTGGTTCCAGGGTGAAGTGCAGAAACTCACGGCGAAACCCACGCCCGACATGAGTCAGAAGTTAGAAAAGCTCACGCAGGAATATCAGGAGAAGCTCGATGCGCTCACTCGTTAGTTTTGTATTTCTTCTGTCGGTGTTGGTGACTCGGGGCCATGCCCAAGAGTTCGCCTGCGGCTCCCGCTACTGTGCCATTCCCTATGACGATCAGGGAGTGCAGCAGGGAGTTGAAGTGTGCTGGGACTCGGCCGACAAAAAAGAAAAAGTCCGCGAACTCAACTGGAGCAAAGGCAAGCGCAACGGTGAGGCGCGCTGCTGGGAGAAGGGCAAGCTCGTCACCATCGCTCAGTTTAAGGACAACGTCCTCCACGGACTTTATGTGGACCAGCGCTACAGTCAGATCGAGGTTCACCGCTTCGATCAAGGAAAGCTCTCGGGCTACCGCTTGCATCTCGATAAGGACGGAAAGTCATTCCGAACGGGACCTTGTTACCGCGACGGCGAGGTCGACGACACCGACGGGAACTTCTGTCGTCAGCTGGACTATGGTTCATACAAACCTCAACTCGATGCCTATTTCGCAAAACTCAAGGGCGAGGAGAAGGCCCGTCTGGCCAAGCAGAATGGCCCGCAAGTGGACAAGTACGGCGACGGGAAAGTGAAGGCCAAGTACACCAAACGAAATGGCGAGATCATCGGACTCTACGAAGCGTTCTGGCCCAACGGGAAACTTCGAGTCAAAGGTGAGTACAGCGATGGGAAGCGGCAAGGCGAGTTTCTGTCTTACCACGAAGAGGGCTACCTCACAGGCAGAGATGTCTATCAGTTAGATAAACCTGTAAAGCTCGAGACCCTTATGCAAAACGGCAAACTCTCTGAGCGTAAGGAATGGGTCAAGCAAGACGGACGCCTGAGAGTTTGTAGCGATACTTTCCATGAAAATGGCGTGGCCGCTTTCCGCATCTGTCGACGCGACTCAATGTCTTACTGGTACTCGGACTATGACGGCGAGTATGTGTGGTGGAACGAACAAGGAAAACCCGTCTTCAAGGGCCAGTACTTAGATGGCGAGCGTGTCGGGAAATGGTCGAGCTATGACCACGATAGCTTGCAGCTCGTGGGCGAGTCGAATTACGAGAAGGGTAAACTTTTGTCGGAGTGGTACATCAACGAAAAAAACCAACGTGTGGACCGCACGTTCTTCCCGGATGGATCTCTTAAAACAGAGACGATTAAGTAATTACTTAAATCCGTTCACGAGCAGTTTCGCCGACGCAGGATTGGTCGCGAGTGGCACATCGTGTACATCACAGATGCGCAGGAGCGTATAGATATCTGGCTCGTGGGGATGCATGCCTAGAGGGTCGCGCATGAAAATGACGGCGTGGCATTCACCAGTGGCCACAAGAGTTGCGATCTGAGCATCACCACCAATGGGGCCCGAGAGATAGCGTTTGACGTCGAGGCCCATCTTTTCGATCAATTTGCCAGTGGTTGAAGTCGCAACGAGGTTGAATTTTCTAAAAAAATCCTTGTTGTCTTTTACGAAGCCGACGATCTCAGCTTTTTTTCCGTCGTGGGCAATGAGGGCGATGGTTTTCTTCAGTTTTTTACTCATGCCCCATACTAGCGAAAAGTTTTCAGGTAGGCGACGAGATCATCACGCTCAAGCGCCGTGAAATGCTGCTTCCAGCCCGGCATTTTCCCTTCCCACTGAGAGATGCTGATGTAGAGCGTGAAGTGGGGTACTTCCCGGACCGCGGCCCTGAGGTCGGCCGGGGGCTGGGGGAGAGTTTTCGACTCTGGTCCGTCACCCAAACCACTTGCTCCGTGGCACTTGAGGCAGGCATTCTCGTAGAGGGTTTGTCCTCGCTTAACGCTTTCGTCGTGGAGCTTTTGCGAGACTTTGGAGGGAGGAGCGGGGGAGTCTAAGGGAACAATGCCGTGGCGGAGTTGGTTTTGCTTTGAGTAATAATCCTGTGATTGTGGATTGACCCGTGAGCAGCCGGCGAGCACGACAATGAGCAGAACCGTAAAGAGTGGATTCATGAGATCTCCTGGTCGTTCCAGTAGACCTGGAGTCTGGTGAAAAAGGAATGACCTGGGTCAGCTATTCGACGGTGAACGCTTCGAAAACTTTCATGGCCCAGTTTTGCGCTACGGTCGTTCCACCTGGGAAGTAGAAGTGGATACCATCGCCGCCGGTGGCCGGGTAACTGGTGACCGGGAAGCTATCGAAGTAAGTGCATAGATCGCTGACGGCTGCACGAGTGAGGCGATCAATCTTGCTATGCTTAGAAGCGAGAGTGCGGCTCGTCGGCATTCCTACCCACAGGCACTCAGCTCCACTATTAACGATATCCTGGGCCATGCGACGCATGTCTGAGACGATGAAGTCTTCGTTCGGAAAATTAGCGTAATTCGTGGCCAGCGCTACGATCACATGGGTGGGCTTTACTTGCGCGAGCAGGGTCGGAAATTGTGGAACGGGCCCTTGGGTTCCTCGGCGAGTGGTCCCATCTGCATCCCGTTCGAGAAAGCCGCAGCTGGTGGTCGCTCCTGGGCGATACCAGTTCCCAGCGATGGTTCCGCAGGAAGTGGCGGTGACGACGGGCACGCCCAGGGTGCGAAGCTCCGCATCGAGTTTTTGCCCAAAAGGGCCCACGGAGTGAGAGTCACCAATAAAGAGGAGAGTGCCGAGCATAATTTCGTTCATCATAGAGGCATATAAGCATGATTCGGAGTGGGCTGCCAACGGTAGAAAGCCTGTAAAGTTTTCATGCCTTGTAATCTCAACTAGAAATTGAGGTACAAATTTGGCCATGAAAAATACAACCTTTGTCCTCCTGCTTGTATCTCTTTCTTTGCTGGCTGCTTGCGGTAAAAGCAACAAGAGCGGCCAATCATCTTCATCGCGCACCACCACACCGGTTGTGATCGAAGACGATGTGGTGGCAGAAAACTCAAAACAAACTGTCTTGCAGCAACTTAATAAATATCGCAAGGCTTCTGGAGCCGCTGAGTTACGCTACGACAGTACATTAGATAACTATGCTCAGGGACACGCGGATGATCTTGGAGATTTTCGAACGGAGTTATCCCGTGGTCGCCAGTGCTCTCTTCGCAACAATACGACTGGTATCAATTCAATCTGTGCGGAGTTTGTTCTTCGTGGACGGATTTTCTCACAAGATGTTGTGCGCGAGCTCGTCGATGCGCCTCGCAACCAGGCCCGTCTTCAAGATCCACAGCTTAAGCGCGTAGGCATAGGCGCGTCAGTTGATCGTCAAGGCCGCTCTGTGTGGGTTCTCTTGATGATTGGCTCTCGCTAGTTACGGAATAATCGACATCACAAAATAAGTCAGCAAGATGACGGCGTGAACCGCGCCCTGCAAGAGTGTGGACTTGCCTGTACCCAATGTGAGCGTGCCGATGGCAAACGTCATGGCCATGAACGCCATATTCTTCGCATCAAGCCCCAGTGTGAGTGTTGAACCAGAGTAGATCGCGTAGGCAATCACCACGGGAATCGTCAGTGCAATGCTGGCGATCCCAGAGCCCAAAGCGAGGTTTAGACTTGTTTGCAGACGATTGGCGCGAGCAGAGGCCACCGCGGCCCAAGCTTCTGGTAAAAGAACGATGGCCGCAATCAAAAGACCCACGGTGGATTTAGGAGCTCCCAAGTAGAGCAGGCCACTTTCAATGGTTGGAGAAAGCATCTTCGCGAGACCGATCACCGCGATGAGGCTGATACACAGCGAGGCAAAGCTCAGCCAGGCGTCGAGCTTTGAGACCTCTTCATGAGTGATGGCATCTAGCCCTTGATGGGTATCCGCCGGCTCAAAATAGCTTTTGTGAGTTTTGGTTTGGAAGACCACAAACAGAAAATAAAGAATCAGCGAGAATGCGGCGACGAAGATCATTTGTGTTTGAGAGTAGGTTCCGCCGGAGGTGCTTGAAGTGTAGTTCGGGATAACGAAAACTAAAAAGCAGAGAGCGATTAAAACAACAAATAAACTCCTCGAGCCTTGCACTTGGAATTCTTGCTCTTTGAATTTTAGGCCACCTAAAATCAAACAGAGGCCCACAATACCGTTGGTGACAATCATCACGGCCGCAAAAATCGTATCCCGAGCGAGATGGCTGGAGTCAGGACCGTTTTGTCCCATGAGCGAGAGGATAAGACCGACTTCGATAATAGTGACGCTAAGAGCCAAAACCAGCGTTCCGAGACCTTCGCCAATTTTATGGGCGATGATTTCAGCGTGGTGAACAGACGACATGACGGAAACACCAAGAAAAACTGTCGCAGAAACTGAGAACCAAAAACTGCTCTCCACAAGTCCCTTTGTCGCAATGAGCACGATGAGAGAAATAAGTGGGAGCAGATGTTTGATTTCTAAAACTTTTTTAATCATGCCCGAACTGTATCAGACACAGCCTGGGGCCGGCAGCTAATTCTCGTCACATCTGAAGCTCGCCGTCGCAAATAATATGCCGAAGCCACGGACGCGTATTTTCCAATCGCTGACTCGGACCGCCGCTTGGGGGGCGCAAATCTCTGACGCTTGGTCCTGAGCGAATGTCTGTGCCGCGCCCGCTGCGACACTGCAATCAGCTTCACACAACGTCGACCCCGTCTGTTCGAAAGTGTCCGCCAGTGCTGCTTGAGAAAAAAGAACCATCACAAAACTAAAAACTAAAAAATTAAATTTCATAAAACCTCCGTGAGGAAGTGGTAACTGAGAAACTGCTTGCAGAACAAATCTTCTTTCGAATGGTGGTGATAATGAGAATGAATGCAGCGTCACCGTCGCATCAGCGAGTTGCGGTTAAGCAACGAGACGCTCAATTTTTTTAGTCATAGACATGACTGAATTTTAACAAAGGGATTTTATGCTTTTTGCCCTCATACTTCTTTTCTCAAATCCAGTGATGGCCAATGAAGTTGTGCTCAAGCCAGGTGGACAAGTGCTGGTTCGTGCCGGGCAGGATATGCAAGTTTCCTGCACTGGGGCACCTCGTTGTATTGTCTACAACCGCACGCCGAGCGAGGGGAATTTGGCCACGCACCTTGTTGTTGCAGGCAATAATCACCTTCGCGAGTACGCTGACAGTTTGGATGAGGCGTTGGATTTGGTTGAGAGGCTTCGTAAAGCGGGTCTTTGCCAATAAAATAGTTCGTCGCACCAAGTCAATTTAGCCGACTAACATAGTCTGTCTGCGCCCTAATTTTCTTTTTTAAACGGTGGGCAGCTTATATCTTTCCAGCGATGTTTGAGTTGGTTCTCAAAGGAGTCATTTTGAAGTTGTTCAACGGTATTTTGTTGCTCGCTCTTCCGTCTCTGTCTTTCGCCGGCACGTTGCTCTACCCAGAGAAGCTTGTAGCAGTGAATGACTTCAGTGGTCAGCCCTCACTGGAAAAAGTTTTCACAGAGATCGGTCTAAAGTCTTCTGCGGCAGATTTCACGTTGCGTGAAACCAAGCAGAGCTTGCTCGGCACTCACTATGACTACCAACAAACGCTGAATGGCATTGCCATCCAAGGCGCCCATCTCGTCGTCTCTCTTGATGACCATGGCCAACTGATCAAGTGCTACAACGCTGTAGAGCTTGAGAGCAATAAAGTGAATAAGCCCTCTCTTCCTTTCATCAGTTCAGACGTGGCTTTGTCTGCAGCCTGGAAGAAATTGGCCGTGACGGGCGAACTCTTAGAGCAACCGAAGATGGAATTAATCTACAGCAAAGACCTCAACCTCGCTTATAAGTTTGATCTCAGCACCTCTGCACCATTCGGTCATTGGTCTGTCCTCGTTGATGCTCACAGCGGTGACGTTATCAGCATGGAAGATTCGGCATTGCCACGAATGAAGCGCGCGGCAGTTGAAGTGAAGCCATCGTCGGCGCCGTTGACTCGCTTGAGCGATGCTCTTGCGGCCATGGAGAAAAAGAACCTCAATAAATCAATCAGCGAAGTCGTTGCTCCGGCATTGGTTGTGAGTGGCACGGCACAGGTGTTTGACCCGAATCCAGTTGTGACTCTTGGCCGTATCGATCTTTCAGACGATATGGATGCAAGCGTGTTCTTGGATAGCTACAAGACCGAAGAGTTGAAAGAGATTTCTTTTGTGAATGGCGTCTACAATCTCAAAGGTCCTAAGATTGAGCTCGTTGACTTTGAAATGCCGTCTATCGCACCGTCGGTTTCAACGGATGGTTCATGGATGTTCGAAAGAAAAAATGTGGCCTTCAACGATGTCATGACTTACCTCCATCTTGATCGCAGCATGCGCTACATCGAGTCTTTGGGCTTTGTCGGCTCAAAAGCCGTCTTCTCGCAGCCACTTAAAGTCGATGCGAACGGTTTGAACGGCGCTGATAACTCACACTACATTCCTTCCACTCGTCGCTTGGCCTTCGGCCACGGTTGCGTTGATGACAACGAAGACGCCGACGTGATTCTCCACGAACTTGGCCATGCGATTCAGCACCACATCGTCTCAAGCTGGGGCGGAGCTGATGCAGGAGCGATGGGCGAGGGCTTCGGTGACTACTGGGCAGCTACTTATAGCTTCACAACGGAAGGCGGAGAAAACACAAATCCTCATTGGGTTTTCAAATGGGATGGCCACAACGCGTGCTGGGAAGGGCGCAAACTCGATGCCTTTACTCCCGGCTACAATCCTAACAGCACATACCCAGCTCACCGTGTGGTGAATGGTGGAATGTCGGACGAACTTTGGTCAACACCGGTCTTCCAGGCCTTTGTTGAACTCTACAAGCGTGGAGTCGCTAGAGAAGACATCGATCGTATTGTTCTCGAGGCTCACTTCGGTCTCGGTTCAGGTTTGAGAATGCCGGACATGGCACGCGCCATTGTGAAAACCGCGAAGGCCCTCTACCCGGATCAGGATTACGATCAAGTGTTCTTGCGCCACTTTAAGAATCAGAAAATGCTCTAGTGCCAAAGGTTCAGACCAAAACGTGGAAGAAAGGAAGCTTCCACGTCAGCACGGACAAGTCGCTTCTACAGATTGCACGGATTCATAAGTTTCTGTGCCATGAAGCCTACTGGTGTCTGGGCATTCCGAAGAAAGTCGTTCGCCAATCCATTGAACATTCACTCTGCTTTGGCCTTTACGAAATCAAGCTTGGAAAAAAGAAACAAGTCGGTTACGCCCGAGTGGTGACCGACTCGGCTACATTTGCATGGCTGTGTGACGTCTATGTTGAGCCGGAATTTAGAGGCCAGGGTCTCTCGAAATGGCTGATGACCTGTGTCCTGGCCCATCCATCACTTAAAAATCTGAGACGAATTTGTTTGGCGACCAAGGATGCCCACGAGCTCTATAAGCAATTTAGCTTTGAGGTTACGGCGACACCTCAGAACTGGATGGAGATCAAGGACAACGACATCTACAAGCGCAGAACTCATTCCTAGCCTCATCCTACCTTTAGTGTTGTCGGATAAACCTCTGGATGATTGGAATGCATTCTTCGGCTTTCTCGTAGCACGGGACATGGCCACACTCCGGAAGAATGGCGAGCTCAGAGTTCGGCAGAAGAGCGTGGAACTCGTGGGCGTAGTGCTTCGGGGTCACGTTGTCGTTCTCTCCCCAGAAGATGAGCGTGGGCCGAGAAAGCGTTCGGAGCTTTTCGTGCAGCAGATCGTGCTTGGTGGAGCGAGTGAAACTCAAGCACCGCAGGAGCTGCTCCTTGTTTTGAATGAGGGAGAAGACCTCATCGATCTCCGCTTCGCTTAAGAGATTGGCATCGTAGAAAATATCGCTAAGGATTTCTTTGATGTAGTCTCTGTCTTTGAGTCTCATGAACCCCTTTCGCATCGGAATAAACGAAAGTCCAGAGCTCGCGAAGAGGATGATGCTCGTCACATTCTCCGGATTCTTAAGGGCGTAGTGGAGCGAAGCCCCGCCACCCATGGAATTTCCCGCGAGGGTCACATCCTTTAAGGCCAAATCTTCGCAGAAGCTTTCGAGATACGTCCCAAGCGATTTAATCGTGCACTCTTTGATCGGCAGATCGTAGAGCGGCAGGAAGGGCACGAGTATTCGGTGGGTCGCCGATAGGGCGCTAGCAATACGGCCAAAGTTTCGATACGAGCCAAACAGTCCGGGACTAAAAACGATCGTTTTTCCCTGACCGATTTCCATCCACGCATGGTGCGAAGTGTGCTTGAAGTTGAAGCCGAACGGGTTTTCTTGCGTCGGCAAAAAATCACGCACCCGCTGACGAAGAAACTCCGCGTCGGTAGTGATGTGAGATTTTACGAAAAGAGATAGGATGTCTTTCATACTGTAATCGGAGCCTTGTTGCAGTACCACTCGAAGCAAGCAATCTCACATGGGGAGGAATGTTTTCCTCTCCATTGAAAAGTCTACGCGTTGCCCGCGTAGGATTGCCGCAAAGGACTGAGACAACACTTAGCGTGTTTTTAAAACCGCAAAGATTTCTTCTTCGTTGTGAGTTGAGAATGAGATGATTCTCGATGATTTTTAAAAAATGAAGGTCATTCGTGGTTGGGCTTCTATGGGCAACATGTGAATGTTTGAAAGCAACGCGAATTGCTTTCAAAGCGAGCCTAGGATTTTGGCTACGAGCTAGTGCGTGGCTTTCTGTGCCAGCGTTTGAATTGCAACAGGAATCGAATAGTCAGAAACACTGATGGCCTCATCCCATCGCTGAATGCCGCTTAGTCCTTCACGATAGCAGAGCGCCCGCAAAGCGGCCGGATATCCATCGTTCGCGGCGCACTCCAAGAGTGAAGTGAGTGTGGGCTTTCTTTTTGGTCTGTCTGCTTCGGCCGCAGCAATCATGCGCTGAATGGCCTCTCCTGCTTCGATGAGCGCTTCAGGTGCATGATGGACTTCTTCTTCGGAGAGTGTGCTGAAATCAGGAAGAGACGGTAGGTCTTCAATGGCCACAGTGGCCTCGGCCTGCTTCTCCGTCGGAAGAGAGACTGTTGTAGTAGGTTGAGCTGTGCTTGCCCTAGCAGGTGTGGAGCTAGAAATAGATTGGGGTGGTGGAGGAAGTGTAAGCCACCAGGTAATCCCACTGACGACAATAACGAGAGAGGCGGCGCGCTTCTTCATCTTGCTTGGCGAGACCTCTCGAAGGCCTGGTTTGATTGCTGAAGCGTGATGGTCTTGAATGGTGCCTGCGGTTGTGCGTCCAGCGCAGGCGGAGTACTGGCGCGCGCCAGGCGTATCTGCTCATTGAAGTAGTCACGTTGCTTTGTGAACTCTGCAATTTCTTTTTGTAGACGTTGTTTTTCCTGAGCCGGTGTGGTGGGTGTAATTTTGGCGCTGTAGGACTTGATGAGATTTTCGTAGGTCCCCACGGCACCTTGGAAAGCAGGAATGTTGCTGTGGGCGGTTGGCTTGAGAACGCGTTCTTCGCTGTCGAGGATCCTCAATTCAACCAGGACCTTATCAAGTTTAGTGCATTGAGTGCAGTGGCGAAGGAAGTGTCGCATGAACGCCGCCCCCAAGGGATAAGCACCATTGCTGGAGCTGTCACAGGCCGCGATCCCCGCATACGTGTGGCCCTTAGGACAGACCGCATGTGAGAAGCCCACAGAGGCGCCGCGGCCGTCGCTGTGGCGGCCTTCGTGGAAAAAGGTTCCCAAGCGCAACACAGCGTTGGCGGGTGATTTTGGATTGTTGTTAACCGTCATTAAGGGCCCGAAGAGTGAGTCACCGATTTGCAACAGACCCAGACGGGGTGAGGTGGCCCTCAGTATCTTTCCGTCGAAGGGGAGCTGGTGGTCGGTTCCGTAGTAGAGGCTGCCGATATTGATCATGTTAAAGGGGACTCCAGACCTTCCCGTGATCCCCTGGGGGTAGCTTTCGCCCACAACGTATTGAACGCGATTCACCAGCCAGTTAAGCAGGTGGGGACCATCGTTGCGATTCAGTCCACTGGTGGCAGCGAGGTTAGGGGCATCGGCCGAGTGGGGGATTTTGTAAAGGTAAGCTAAGTCCGATTTAAAAATGGAGAATTGCTCATCAGGAACAGTGGAATGAAAGGATATTCCAGCGAAATCCTTAGCGTGGGATGCTTGCATAAGACCGAGGATAAAACACAGGATAAGAGTCATGTCTCATTCTATAACGAGGCCAACCCCTGTGATTTTTTGCTGTAAAAAATGCATACCCCTAGGCCGTTGCTTAGTATCAACGGCAAGAGTGTCACCGGCTTTTGGCTAGGGTGGACTCGGGGTAGGCTAGAGTGATGATCAGACAGTTTATCTTCATTTTTTTAGGCATTGCTTCTATCCAACTCGCCCAGGCCAGCGAACTGCGAGAGGCGGTCAAAGCGGTGCTCCCCGTTGAGTTGACTCGCCTTACTGAAAAAGACTCGCTTAGCACGATGACAGAACTCTTCAAGAGCAAAATCGTCAAGGCAGATGCCAGCGCTCTCTATCTCAATTACTTTGGCGAGTACGGAGACGTGACCATTGGTCTCAAAGACAATCGGTTCGACTATCTCTATGTGGAAGTCCCCGTTGAATTGGCGCACAAACATCCGTCGTTAATGGCCTTGGCCAAAGAAGAAAACTCACAACTTTCGCTCGTGCAAGGAAAAAGAATTTTGGCCTCAAGTGAGAGCGCCGGAGTCAAGCTTGAGTTCTCTCCTAACGAGTCGAATGATCTTCGATCCATCTACCTTGGCCCTCTCAAGGCAGGGAAAGAATGATTCTGTGGGTTGCGTTGTTGGCCCTCACTGTCGGTCATGCTCATGAAGGCCATGAGTGCTTTCCCTCGCTGCCAGAGTTTGCCGAATTCCAACAAGTGCACAATGCCATCAGCAAGAACTTCGCGACGGAGGCTGAACTGGCCAGTGCCCCGTGCCTGCGCAAGACCCCCTACACGAGGGAGGAGATGCAGCAATGGCTGGATCGCAATCAAGGTGCTGGCAGATATAATCGCACGGTGAATGGTGTCGCCTTCGAACAAGAATCCGATGAAAACTTGCAAGCTTTTAAGCAGCTCACCACCGCTGTCGAGCGTTTTGGTGGACGCGACCTGAAGAGGGATCTTGTTTTAAAATCTGACTGTAAAAAAGTGGCCTGCGCCGTGAGAAATCTTTTTGGCACTGAGGTCGGTGCTCAGCTTCTTTTCATGCAACGCCGATTTGGTTTGAACGGGTCACATATTGTGGCCTCTGAGAGTTCTCCATGGACGAAGCAAGAGCTCGATACTGTGCTGCTGGGGCTTTCTGATTTTCCCGAAGGTGTGCTGCCTTTGGCCGATAGCAAACCTTTGCGCAAGAGCAGCCGTCGCTCAACGACGACCGGGGGTATCGGTGTCAGCGCGAACTCAGTGATCGAAGTCTTTGACGTGTGGAATCGTCTACCGCATTTTACCGCTCGATCGACTTTGGTCCATGAGATCGGGCACGGCCTAGCAGAAGTCACCGGATTAGATGAATCAGAGCGCTGGAAATCTTTAAGCGGTTGGCGCACGACTCATCGTATGATCGATGGGGAGAAGCAAACAGTATCAACGGCAAGTCGTCCCACAACCATGGTATCTCAGTATGGTGGTACCGCCCCTTGGGAAGACTTCGCAGAATCCGTGAAGGCCTATCGCTTTGGACCAGAAAGGTTGTTGCGGGCCAGTCCTGAGAAATACGCTCTCATCCGACAAACAGTTTTCAACAATGTGGAGTACCGCAGTGAAGCGCACTGCGAATCACCAGCGCCATACTCAGAGACGCAGTGGCAGAGCGCCGTGAGTCGTTATCGTCAGTGGCGCCCAAGCGCCGCGGAGATGCGGCAAATCGTGAGCCACTGCCATGGAAGAGCGATTGAAAAAATTTATGAAGATCAGCGGGTAGATCTCACGTCGGCCCAGCTGCAGCCCTGCTACCGAGAGGCGATTCAACGATTCATGAAGTCGAGCATGGCGAGCAACCGTTATCTTGCACCCATGGTGCGGAACATGCGGGACATCCCTCTGCCTGCGGAGACGATGGGGAGTTTTCTGCGACAAGCACCGCTGGTTCATCGAGAGCTTCTTCGTGGACAGTTGAAGACCGCGTTTGCGACGGCGGACCACTTTAACCCGCTCTGCCGCAACGGGAAGCTTTCACGTTTCTCGCGTGCCTTTCCAGGCAGTGCAGGGTTTGTGCCCGCCAGGTCTGCCAATGAGCTGCGCGCCATCGCCGTACGTTCTTGTGAGACCATCAGTGACAACGGGTCGCTTCGCCGGCTTCTGCCTCTCGACTTTGGCGAGGAGGAGCTGCAAGAGCACGTGGCCGGGCTCGTGAGATAGCTTGGCAATCAGTGTTTTCTTAAAGTTTGCAAGAAGTACGTTCTGTTCCCAGCCACAAGATCAACCGTGAAGACCTTTCGCTCATGGAGACAGAGGTGATCTGCTTGTCGATGAGATTGATTTTTAAGTTTGCAGCGTAGTTGGTTCTATCAGCGTAGAGGTGCTTGCCTTTAAATTCGATTGAGATCAAGTCATCAGTTACGCTGCACTTGGTGAGCTTCACGGTCTTGAGGTCTTGGTTTGCATCGATGTCGAGATAGAGCTCTGGCCCCCAGATGCGTAGCTCAGAGGTGGGAAGCTGATTGAGACCCGAAACGCCGGTGTTTCGATTCATGCGAACTTCACAGTCCAGGCCTTTGAATGTGAGGGTAGATGAACTTACACTTGTGTCGAAGCCCAACACTTCGTCTACTTTCTTGAGGCAGGCATCAACGCTTTTGTTGAATTGGGCATGGGCCTGACCGGTAACGAGCGCAAGCAACGCAATACTTAGGGTTTTCACAGGGTCTCCTTCAAGTTGATGGGTAAGTTTTATCAGCTCCCGGATGACGGACCTGCCCGATTGAAAGAATGATCTGTTGCCTTGGGGATGAAGCGTGTTGCTGCAAAAAAAGACGAGCCGGGGTTACACTCATGAGCATGCTGGCAAAAATCCTTTCGACTTTTAGTATTATCGTTTATGCCCTGGTTGTTCCGTATCTGGAGATCAACCAAACTCATGTCTTTAATCCCCACTGGCCATCGCATGCTCGCCTGCATGAAGTCTGGCAGCTGATAACCAACTCCGCGATTGGAACTGTGAGCCTGTGGTTCGTTTGGAAGAGACAAGAGGTAGGTCGGGCCAATCTTTTTACCCTCTTGGTCACAGGTGGCTTCATGCTGGCGTTTGCTCTCCGTGGTCATTATGGGGGCTCGATGCTCCATCCTGACGGAACCGAGCGTCTTATGCTGGGAATGAATATTGGTGTTTTTGGCTTTGGCTGCGTTCTGGTGGCCACCCTTTTGAGCCAGATGCTTTGGAAAGCCAAGAGCTAATTCTCCATTGATTTTTTGCATGTGCGCGTTGCCCGAATGACTCTAAGAGTTCTTAGGCCCCCAGCCGTTAGAAGTTTACATAACAAGTGGGGTTCTATGCGCTTTAAGCTACCGGTCATTGCACTTCTTCTGATCACCAGCTGTATGCCACAACCCACGACGAAACCCGCCGAAGACTTGGACGGAGATGGTAATGGTAATGGCAATGGCGGGGGTAATAACTCTTCCATCATTGAGCCCGACATCGCCTTAATTGAAGGAAGCTGGCGACAAGATTTTTGCTCCGCAGCCGGGCCTGGAACTTCAGTTAATAATATTGTGATCGCCGATCAAACAGGTATCGATACCATTAATCAAAATGCTGACTTGTTCTATTACAATGCAGCAGCTTGTCCGACGGGAACAGGGTTTCCGATGGGAAGTTTTACGAACTACGGCAATATAAAATTCGACGCCATGAT
>JBEIPE010000337.1:0-3004 GCA_040377215.1 Halobacteriovoraceae bacterium | reverse complement strand
TCAATGCCAGCTGATATCATCTGGGGCCACCGGGCCATGAGACGCCTGCTGCTTGAACACAAAGACTCCCTACGAGACAACTTTCTAAAAACGCTCAATCGCCAACCATTGGTTTTGCGCAAGCTTTATAACTTCACCTATGTTTATTTTCAGTCACTCAATACCAAAGACTTTTCCCCCTACTGCAGTGAAGAGATCTTGCAGATGAGTCGGGGCGACATCCCCTACTTCTTCCAGATCTTTGGCGATGAGAATGTCTACTACTGGCAAGACGAGAAAAGTTACACGAAGCACTCAAAGAGTTCAGACGAATCCCTCTTCAAAACACGTCTGACATTTGAGCACAACGACATTTTAGACTCACAAATCATGCTTCATATTGCTGCCTCAGTGGATTTCTGGCCTGGACGGATCTCACAATCCATGAGTGAGGATATTCGTGTTCTCTACAAAAAAGATTCTGTCGTGGTGATGTGCGAGGATCAGGTGCTGACTCATCCGAGGATGCCTCTGTGAGCATCACGGTCAGCTTCATCATCCCTTGCCTCAACTCAGAGAAAACTATTTCTCAGACACTCGATTCAATTTTCAAACAGAACACAGACCTCAGCTTTGAGGTCATCGTGGTGGATAATGGCTCCATTGATCAAACGGTCGCATTGGCGACTCGCGATCAAGTGAAAGTGCTCCACTGTGAAAAACGCGGAGCGGGTTGTGCCCGCAACTACGGGGCCCAGCAGGCAGCAGGCGACTTCCTCGCTTTTATAGACAGTGATGTGGTGCTTGATTCAGAGTGGCTTGCAACCCTGATGGCTCGACTTCTCAAAGAAAATTTCGCTATCGCTTTGGGCAGAGTCATTCCTGCTGGAGACAAAAGTTTTTTCAACGATTACCGACTCGCACTTAACAACAATCGCTATCGCGGGACCAATATTTCGCTGGTTCACCCCTTGCACGGACTTGCGCCCACGGTGAACACCGCTGCCTGCATCTATCGTAAGAATGTCTTCAAATCAATTGGGGGATTCAACGAAGAGCTATCGCGCCTGGAAGATTCAGATCTTTCTATGCGGGTTTTCTTCCACGGTGGGGCCATCTTTGCGACGAGTGAAGCCAGGTCTTGGGTTTACAACACGAACGGTATTCTGAGCTACCTGATGCGCTCTTTCAAACTCGGCAATGCCCAGAGAAACTTTGGGCAGGCCCTAGGTCTTCCTAAGGAAACAGCTCTCAACAATTACAAGGTGGGTTTCGTCGAGATGGCGAGATCGTTCCCTGCTCCCGAATTGCGGCTTTTTCATTATGTGAATCTTGGACTGAGCTTGCTTGGGTATTGCCTAACCGCATTTCGGCCGCCCCTCAAGACGTTTAAGATGAACACCCAGGTGGCCAAAAAGATTGTGCAAGGCTTTAGCTTTCACCTGGAAGAGCAAGATTGGCGTCTATCTCAGACGACACGTCTTATCCTCATGAACGAGACTTGGCATTTCTTGGATGCGCACAAAGTCATTTGGCATCCGCTGGATACTCAGGCACCGTCTAAGTCTGACGTCTTAACATTCCTAAGTAATAATAAGATTATTGAACCTAATAGAGGCTGAAGTATGGACGAAAATACAATCTACAAACTCCACGAAGAATCATTCATCACCGTTAACCGCAAAGACGGTAGTGCCAAGATCATCAAGCTCACGGATGATAACTACTACTTTCACCTGACCCTCATTGCCTCAGAAATCGTTCAAGGCATTGATGGCAAGAGATCACTGGGCAACATTGTAGACAAAGTCGCGTCTTCTTACGATGCTCGCCACTCCGACGAAATTAAAGCCAAGGCAAAAGAACTTATTGGTCAACTGATTGAAGAGCAGCTCATCATCAAGCTGTAATACGACTATGCATGTTCATCTCATAAGTATGCCCTGGGCAGCCTGGAATATTCCCAGCATTCAGATTGGTGCGCTTAGGAGTTTCCTGGACACGCATCTCACAGCTGAAGACCAAATTTTCGATCATCATCTCCATCTCTCCATCACCGCACGAACATTTACTTACGAAGAGTATCTCAAAGATGTTTTGAAGTTTAAGCATGAAGGTAATTACTTCTGCCTCGTCATGAAAAGATTCTCTCAGCATCTTCCCAGAGCGGTCGATCCAGCTGAAATTAAGTGTGATATCGAACGCCATGCCAACAAGCATCGGATTGAATTTCGCATGCTCAGTGATGAAAAACTCCAGGCCCTCATGGAAGCCACTGATAAAGATCTCGAAGAGCGCATCGTGAAGCCCTCACAGCATGCTCAGAAGATTGTTGTGGGGATGACGACAAATTTTTATCAGACGTACGCCAACCTCTATGTGTACTACTACTTGAAAGAACGCCTACCCGGCAAAGAACTGGTCTTCGTTCTTGGCGGCGCTTCCGTGAGTTACCCCCACGTCTTGGCCACACTCAGCCATCTCAAGATCGACGCCTATGCCGTGATTGGCGAAGGCGAGCAGAAACTTCTTAAGTTCGTTAAGCGTGTGGCCAACGGTGAGGCGCTGGAAGACAAAGTGGATGGAATCTTCCACGTCGCATCGGCGCCAGAGACACTTGATTGGAATGAGAGCTGGTTTAAGTCCCAGATCTCGTCCATGGATCAATTACCTGAGCCCAACTTCGATCAATACTTCAAATGCCTCGATGAAGAACTCATCGGTCATCCTGACTGGGCGAGACTACGCATGACCTCAGAGATTCCGATTGAAGGGAGTCGCGGGTGTGCCTTCGCCTGTGAGTTTTGTAATCTCAATCGTTTCTGGGCGGGCTATCGTAAACTTCCCGGAGAAGTGATCGCCGAGCGCACTATGACCGTGACTCAGAAATCCAACGTGAAGCAAGTTCGCTTCGGTGATAATCTGTGTGACAGCTGGGCCCTTTCCGAGGCCCAACACATGATCAATGCCACTAAGGCCATTCCATCTATGATGGAGATGCGCCCCACACATTCACTTGATTTCT
>JBEIPE010000425.1:0-1999 GCA_040377215.1 Halobacteriovoraceae bacterium | reverse complement strand
GTCATCAGTCTTCCGGTGGATGTGGTCTATGCCCATGTGAAACTTTTGCAAAATCACGATAAATGGAATGCTTGGAAGAAGTTAGATCCAGAAATCCAGCAAGAGTATGTCGGCACCGACGGTACGATTGGTTTTACTTCGCGCTGGAGCAGTGACAATCAAGACGTGGGAACTGCTGAGCAAGAGATCACTGAGATTGTGGAGAATCAAAAAATCGGAACAGTGATCCGTTTCAAGAAACCTTTCGAAGCGGATTTTGATTCTTACCTAATGACAGAAGCTTTGCCTGATGGGCAAACGCGCGTGGTGATGGGGATGGAAGACCAGATGCCATTTCCCATGTACATCATCAGCTTTGTTGTGAACGTTTGCTTTGGTCAGCAACAAAAGCTCATGGACAAAACTGATGAAAGCCTCAAGGGCCTTAAGTGGTTACTTGAGAGCGGCCCGTCACCTAAAGGCGACTGATCGAGTAGATCACCACTTGTTCAACGGGCGTATCATCGTATTCACCCACGGTATGAGTGGGTACGTTTTGAATGGCATCAACCACTTCTAGACCGCGCGTCACTTTTCCAAAGACGGCATAACCGTAGCGAGCAGCGTTGCCTGGCTGGTGATCGAGGCGCACGTTATCGACTGTGTTGATGTAGAACTGCGACGTCGCGCTGTCGATGACGTTGGTGCGGGCCATGGCGATGGTGCCACGGAGATTACTGAGGCCATTGGTGGCTTCGTTACGAATCGGCGCACCGGTGGGTTTCTCAGTCATATCGAGGTTCAGACCGCCGCCTTGGATCACAAAATTCTTAATGGTGCGATGGAAGAGGGTTTGGGTGAAAAAGCCCGCGTCCACATAGCTCAAGAAATTTTCCACGGTGATAGGAGCATGCTCAGCATCCAAGGCCACTTCAATATTGCCTTTGCTGGTTTCAATGACCACGGTGGTGGCGAAGGCGTTGAGAGAGAGGGTGAGGGCCAAGGCCAATAGAGTTTTCATGTTAATCCTAGCGTGTGCGGTTTTGGTTTTGACGGAGTTGTTCATTGAGGAGTTCGAGGTTTTCTAGCGTACCTTTGCGTGAGCTGTTGTCATAGGTGTCGCCGGTGATGTTGTCTTGCGCTGATTCGGAAGCTTCGCCTGTGACTGAGTCAAGGGTGGCCAAAGGAAGAAAGGTTTCATCGTCTTCCATTAACTCCAACTCATCTCTCTCGAGAAGATTCTTTTCGTGCCGTGGCTTTTCACCATGGATCAAAATCAAACGGTCGTTCTTGTCGAGCTCGTGCTTGCGGCCTTGTGCTTCTTTGACTTCCGCTTCGCCACTTAAGAGAGCAAACTCGCTGATCTCAACTTTCCCTACAGAATGGCGATTCATCAAAATTTCAGTGCCTCGAATTCCCATGAGTGCATCCTTGGCACGAAAACGAAGGTCTCCATCCTTGGCCTTGTTCTTGATGGCACTGCGGAGTTGGCCTTGCACCAGGTGGTAAACGACCTGGCGATCAGTGTTGCTTTTATATTTGAAACTTTCAAAACTCAAATTTGAGTTGGGCCCCAAGTTCACAATCGTCTGGTCTACCATCAAGGCGCGCACGAATGATTTCTCTTCCGTGATGAGCGTGTCGCCGGGATAGAGCTGACTGCCTTCTCTGACGCCAGCACGTTGGCCCTGGACTTCTCTAAAGACGTTGCCCTTGACGAGCTTGATCTCGCCGATAAATTTCGGCATCGCTTTTCCCGTGGCCGGGTCGTAAGCGAAGTCTTCAGCTATTAAAGAAGTGCTAACAAACAACAAAGCGAAAAGTAGTTTCATAGAGATAGGCTAGAGAAGTTGAAGGTGCTTGTCCAGAGTAGTTGAGTGTGCTGCGCGGTCTTTGGCCAGCACTCAGGAATCGGCAAATATTACCGAAAAGTTGTTTATGCGTATCAACACCAATATGGGTGCCATTCAATCGCAGAGAGCTCTTACTACCGTTAATCGGGAGACAGAGGAGAGCTTTG
>JBEIPE010000163.1:0-6592 GCA_040377215.1 Halobacteriovoraceae bacterium | reverse complement strand
GGTGCACCCATCGAATCAGCTCCGGTCATTCATGAAGGCCGCTTGATTATTTATCTCCGCGGTCATCAGATCGTGTGCTTGGATGCAGCGACTGGAAAAGTGATCTGGAATTACCGTCGTGCTGTTCCTGTCACTGTGACGTTGCAAAGAACCACGCGCCCGTTGATTGTGGGTAGCAAAATTATTGTCGGCTTCGCTGATGGTTTTGCCGGCGCGCTCTCACTGCAAGAGGGCTCACTCTTGTGGGAACAGAAACTCGTCGAGACACAAAAATTTGTTGATGTGGATCTCAATCCCGTTTTGGTTGATAACCTCGTGGTTACGGGATCTCCGTCGGGAGATTTGCGCGCCCTCGATCCTCAAGACGGATCTATCCGCCGCCAATTTGATGTAGGTGCTTTGTCTCATCCGTTGGTGAGAGGACAGACCCTGATTTTCGGTACCGCTCATGGCGAGGTTGTGTTCCTTGGGATGGACGGCAAAGTGATGAAAGAGTCACGGGTCAGCAAAGATGCTGTGAACCAGTTGTGGTGGTGGAAAGATCATATCGTGGTGGCCACCTTCGGTGGTGAGCTCTTGGCGGTTGATCCGCTTTCCATGACCGTGGTGGAGAAGTTTCCTTTGGGTCATGACCAGTCGGCGATTTTTGGCGATGTGGCCCAGGATTCTCAAGGACTTGGACTCCTCACCACCCGCAGTCGGCTCTTCTTCTTCCAGTAAGCTTAAAAGGCATTCATCTAACAAATCATGTCTTTATTTCAGGTAACTTAACCAACGCTTGCGATCGGTGTAGCGTCTGGTAGAAAGGCTCTCTTTTCAAGGAAGTTTTGAGAATGAAAACAATCGCATTGGCCCTCGCACTCGTCCTATCAAACGCTGCAAGCGCAGCGATAATCCAAGAAGAACTTTTTGTCATGGGCTCACAGCCTGCTCTTTTGAAAGAGTTGGTGGGTCACGCTGACATTACAGTGGATCACTTGGACTCACACGGATTTGAAGTTTACGGCCCGACCGGTCTTGGCGAATTCCTCGCTCAGCGCGGAGTGGCTTTTTACGATCTGAAAGACGCTCGCAAGAACGTCGATTGGACCAACTATCCTTCTTACGAACAGATCAAAGCGAAACTCGAAGAGTTTGCTAACAAGTACCCTCAGATTGTCCGTCTCACGAGCGTCGGCAAATCGGTTAAGGGACGTGATTTGATGGTGCTCAAGATCTCTGACAACGTCGCTGTTGATGAGATCGAGCCAGAATTCAAATACATTTCAAGCATGCACGGTGATGAGATCACCGGTCGCGAACTCACCATTCGTTTGGTGGACGAGATGCTCGAGAAGTACGGCAAAGATCAAGCGATCACTGACTTGATCAACAACACTGAAATCTACGTCATGCCATCAATGAACCCAGATGGTTCTGAGCTCCGTCAGCGCGCCAATGCTGCTGGCCAAGACTTGAACCGCAACTTCCCAGAAGCTGTTCGTAATGATCCGAACAACGCAGCTAACCGCCAGCCAGAAACTCAAGCGATCATGGCATTCCAGGCCTCACGTAATTTCTCTCTCTCTGCGAACTTCCACGGCGGTGCCGTTGTAGCGAACTACCCATGGGACGCGAAATACGACCGTCACCCGTTTGATGGGATGTTGCAGGATTTCTCTCTTGAGTACGCCAACCTGAACCCAGAAATGCGTTCATCAACGGAGTTCAACCGCGGCATCACCAATGGTGCTGACTGGTACGTTCTCTACGGCGGTATGCAGGACTGGAGCTATATCTGGCACAATGATTTGCAGATCACTGTAGAGCTTTCAGACAGCAAATGGCCGAACTATAAAGACATCCCAGGTTTCTACACCAGCAACCGTGATTCAATGATTCGCTACATGGAGCTCGTGCACCAAGGTGCCGGCATTAAGCTTGCGAACCGCAATGCTACTGGCAAAGTGGAAGTCTTGAATGCACAGGGTGCCTCTCTCGGTACTTACGGCTTTCAGCGTGGTGAGTTTTACAAAGTACTTCCTCCAGGTGCTTACACTTTTAAAGTGGAGGCCGATGGAGCACGCAGAAGCATCAATGTGACGGTGGATACGGATATCGCGACGAACGGAAATTACACTTCTCTCTAAGATCTTTAAGGGCCCTACGGGGCCCTTACTTTTTTAAACCAACAATAATTTTGTAGTGAGCGGCATCGACGGGTGTCACGGAGAGGCGACTGCCTTTTCTTAGCAGAAGCAAACCCTCAAGGGCCGGGGTTTGTTTCATCATCTCGAGGCTTACAATACGCGGGAATTTCTCTACGAACTTCACTTCCACCAGACTCCAGCGTGGGTCTTCTTTCTTGGATGCTGGATCATAGTACTCGGATTTGGCGATAAACTGGGTAGGGTCTGGGTAGGCCTCTTTGCTGACTTCCATGACTCCTACAACGCCGATCTCTTTGGCATTGGAGTGATAAAACAGCACTTTATCTCCCAGTTTCATCTCGCGCATGAAGTTGCGGGCCTGATAGTTTCGAACGCCGTTCCAGGGCTCAACGCCTTTCTTTTGTAGGTCATCGATAGAGAAGACGTCAGGCTCAGATTTCATCATCCAGTATTTCATCGCCCCATTGTGAAACGTTTTTCTCCGGTAATCAAGATTTCCTCTCTGATGCCGAAGGGAATTTACCAGTTTCGCTACTTCCCAAGGATGGTGTCGCGTGAAGTCTATTTTTGTAACCTCTCTCGCTTGTAGTTTTCTCTTTGTGGGCTGCGCTCACAAAATCAACCCGACCGCACTGCCAGGAAACTGGAAAGTTGATGAGCGAGCGTTGAGTACGGGAATGCCGAACTATCCATTGAGCGAAGAAGTATTTGCTCACAGTCAGAAAACGCAAGACCGCGCACCGGCTTCCACCGACCAAGAGCTCGCAGAAGCCCTGGAGCGCGGCGATCAAAAACCATCACTCCGCCGTCTTTACTTCCGCGCGCTCTACCAGCAATGGCAAGACGTCGCTCACGCCGGCAAGGGTGAAGCCAAACTTAAAAGCTGTCCTCAGTATCATCACGATAAAACTGTGATGGATGAAGCTCAGCCTTCAGCAGATCTATTTGTCGTGGGTGCGAAGCCTCAAGCAGAACATCTTCCTTACTATCCTGAATGGGCTTTAAACGTGAAAACAGAAAAAGGCGCTCGTCCGGCCTGGACTGCTGGCGGCGAAAAGCACGTGACTCGCGCTTTGAAGTCGCACGCTTTCAAATTGCGTCGCGAACTCAATACACTTTGTGAAGAAGGCACCAGCGATTCATACTTCCGTTTGGAAAATATGGTGACTTACATCGCTAGCAAACCAGAGTTTCAACAACAGGAAGGTTTGCGCGCTCTTTTGAAGATTCCGGTTTTCTCAACCATGCTTTTGGTGAAATCTGTTCAGGGTGGCCCTCAGGTGCGTTTTAGCCACCATGAAGAGGAACTTCTGCAAGAAGTTAAGGGTTTCCAACTTCAACGTTATATTGTTGAATTGAAGAAACAGCGACAACAGCTGGTCACCGGATCTCTCTAGGAGAGTTTATGAAGTACCCTGCTTTAGCGTTTCTTGTTTTACTTGCGACAGCAGGGTGCGGAAAAGTAACCACAGAGCTCGGTTCTGATACTCTACAATCTCGAACATTCAGTGCCGCCACCGTGGCCACAAGTGCGACTTTGAAAGCTGAGCTCAGCAGCTTGTGCTTTGTCTTGAATGACAAAGAGATTTCTCTGCGTACGAATTTTGTAAATAGCTCAGGTCGCTTCAATTACAACGTTTCACAGAACAATTGCGGCACAGAAGAAGTCACGTCACAGGTTCGTGCCAGTGTTGTCGTGGTGAGCGGCGTGCTTCAGTACAATGTTTTATCGGGTGACTATTTCAACTCGCAGGTTGAGACACGTTCAACCGGCGTTATTTCTGCTCTCTGTGCTGACATTAATAACCTTACCCAGCCTTTGGTGAGCGGAAATGTGGCCTTACGCTACGATATGAGCCGTGGCAGTGATTGCGCCAATAATGCCAATGCTCGTTGTGTGATTGTTGAGACGGCCCTCAAGCAAACCGATGGGAAGTTCTTGGTCACAAAAGTCGACAAGTTCCAATTGGATGTCACGGCCGGTGTGCTTACCGGAAACGTCGTGAAGCATGAGCACTGGAATTACGCTCTTTGTGATGAGGGTAAGAAGCTCGTCAATAAAGCCGAATTCACCGGTATCACGAACTAGTTACTGACAGGCCCAAAACAGCTGCACAATTCCTGCAGCTGTCCCATCCCGGTTCATCAATTTTTGACAGTAGGTTTTAAGGAACCCAGTAGGGACAGCAACGGCTTCCTTAGGGCAGGGGACTTCTTCCAATCCATCCATGTATTGTGAGACGCCGGCTTCTGGCCCCGCCGCAAAAGTCCACTGGCCTTGGGGTGTGGCAGTTAAGAGCGCGTAGAGATCTTCGCTCTCCACCAGCGCTACTAGATTTTCTCCATCCATATAAACCGGTTTTTCACCCAAAGGCAGATAGAAAGTCTTGATGGACTTGTCTGGCGCGTGGAAAACGGCCTGTTGGACAAAAATCGCCTCACCCAATTTTAAACGAAACTCGGCTGTGCCTTTGCTGAAAATGGCATGCCCGTCTTTGATGCCTTTGAGAAAGGCGCGCGCCTTAATAAGGCTTTCCGTAGGGTCTTTGCTGCGATGCTGAGAACATGAAGAGCTGTGAATCACGGGCGCCAATGTGCCTGAGATGCTGGGGCGGGCATAAAATTCGGTCGGCCAGCCACGTTTGCCCGTCACTAGGGCCAGTTCCTTGGAATACAGTGATCGACCCTGGTCGGTGGTCAGCCAACGCTGAGCAAGGCGTTTCCATTGGTCTAGCAGCGCACCCATCTCTGCATCACACTCAGAGTTCTCGGGACATCCTTTGTTGGTGTGAATGATCTCGTCTAGTTGTTCCAGGGGAGACTTAGCGAGCACAGTAAACGACACCAGGAGAAGACCTAGAGAAATGAGCTTTATGGCTTTGCGGTGTAATATGTCCATGTTATAACCGAGGGTAATACTTTAGACATCGTAAACCGGTTATGGGTCACGTCCCAAGGAGAATTCCATGAAGAAGCTCAAAAAATCTAAGGCACCAAAAAAAGCCAAGAAGAACAAAAAAAGCGGCCTTAAGCTCAAGCGTTTGGCGCGTAAAAGAAAGCTTTTGAAGAACCACAATAAGTAATCCTAGAGCGGCTTTTCGCCGATTCTTTGATCTTCGTTTTGATTTAAGAAAGGACCCATTTGTGGGTCCTTTTTTTATGCTCACGATACAAGGTTTGTCAAAATCCCGACACGCAAGCGACACAATATGTAGTTGCGCGCGCCAAGGTTTGACGCTTTAATCTTATATATAAGTTCTATCTTCGCTCATTGAACGAATGATAAAACACCACACATTTTCAAGGAGCGAGAGTGTGAAAATCAAACGCGTATTTACCCAGGAAGGGAAGAGTCCTTATCACGGACTCACATTCGAAAAACGTACATCTGAGATTCGCGAGATCGACGGCAAGAAAAGAAGTGCCGCCGACATCACTGTGCCCAGTTTTTGGTCGCAAGTGGCCGCTGACATCATCGCGCAGAAATACTGCCGCCGTACCGGCGTACCCCAACTCAACGAGAGCGGCGTTGCCATTCTTGATGAGCATGGCCGTCCACTCTTAGGTGCTGAAACAGATTCGCGCCAAGTTTTCAATCGTCTTGCTATGTGCTGGCGCCAGTGGGGCGAGAGATATGACTACTTCGATAGCGCGAAGGACGCACAGATCTTTGAAGACGAGTTGTGCTTCATGCTCGCCAATCAGATGGCCGCACCGAACTCACCCCAATGGTTCAATACTGGTTTGCATACCGCTTATGGAATCAAAGGTGATCCTCAGGGCCACTGGTTCGTGGATCCGAAAACCGCTAAGGTCGCGCGCTCAACCAGTGCGTATGAGCGTCCACAGCCACACGCTTGCTTCATCCAGAGCATCAAAGATGATTTGGTCAATGAGGGCGGCATTATGGACTTGTGGGCCCGTGAAGGACGTCTCTTTAAATACGGCTCAGGTACTGGCACAAACTTCTCTAATCTGCGTGGTTCAGGCGAGCGTCTCTCTGGCGGCGGAACCTCTTCTGGGTTGATGAGTTTCTTAAAAATTGGTGATGCGGCCGCAGGTGCGATCAAGTCTGGCGGCACCACTCGTCGTGCAGCTAAGATGGTGTGTTTAGATCTCGATCATCCCGACATCGAAGATTTTATTTTGTGGAAAGTGAAAGAAGAGCGCAAAGTCGCTTCGCTTGTGACGGGCTCAAAAATTGTGAAGAAGCATATTGATGCCATCTTTACCGCAGCTCAAACGGGTACGTCTCCGAAGACCAATGAAAAGTTGCGTGCTGTTATTAAGGCCGCGAGTCTTGATTCAGTTCCGATGAACTATGTGAACCGCTGCCTTGAACTTGTGAAGCAGGGTTATAAGCACATGGAGTTCGAAGTCTACGATACGGACTGGAACTCTGAGGCCTACGCCACGGTGGCCGGACAAAATTCCAATAACTC
>JBEIPE010000100.1:0-9430 GCA_040377215.1 Halobacteriovoraceae bacterium | reverse complement strand
CATTCCATTTCCATCAGTGGCCCGCGATGAAAAAATCTTCGTTAAAGACATGTGGCGTGGCCCCGTCTGGGTCAACATGGCCTACTTAGGTATTCTCGGGATGGATCGTTATGGTTACAGAGCGGAGGCCAGTGAATTGGCGCACCGTTTGGCAGGTGGTGTGTATGCCACGTGGGAAACAGAAGGTTCGATTTTTGAATTCTACGATCCCGATCGCACCGACATCCATGAACTTCATCGCAAAAAAGGGAACTGGTGGAAGAAGCTCACCTTGGGTTCGAAACCGGTGAAAGATTTCGTTGGCTGGAGTGGTTTAGTGAACGCACTCTTACAGGAATTTCCTTAGCGTTTCCACTGGTGGAAACATGCTCACTTTTGAATAATCTTATATTCTTAGACGATCATCCGATTTTGTTTCTTACAACGACTAGGGCATCCATTCAAAGAGCTGGTAGTGCTCTCCATTCATACCTAATTTATTGTAAACCTCTTGAGCGGCCGTGTTGCGCTTATCTACGTAAAGACGAATGCCTTTGTATGTTTTGCCATCCCCCTTCACGAGATTCTGCACATGCTCGTAGAGCGCTTTGTACAATCCTTTCCCGCGAAAAGCAGGCAACACATACACTGAATGAATCCAAAGAATCGTACCGTTGCGCCAGTCGCTCCACTCAGGAACTGTCAGCAAGCAGCCCGCAACCTTTCCGTCGACTTCTGCGATCCAGTACTTCCCTTTCGCAGGGTCATCAATCACCGCCTGCACTCCGAGGGTGACCGTAGGCGGATCGAGTTTAAATTCCTCGGTTTCCCACGCCATCTGCACCTGCAGCTGAGCGAGGACTTCGATGTCGTAAAATAATCCGGGGCGGATTTTCACTTGAGGACTCCACGCACCCGTTGTGCGAATTCACGAAGGGCATCGTTCATCGGTTTGCCTGCGTCCATGACGGCACGCACTTCCGCCGCTTGCAGATAATCACTCATTTGATCGCCAGCATCCTCTTGCGTTTTTACCGGAGCGACGCCTGTTGATTCAAACTCGTCGGCGAACTTATTTAATTCTTCGACGTTGTACTTCGACACGAGCTCTTTAATGATTTTGATGTCCATCTTATGACTCCGAAAACTTTTTCACGAACTCGCGGAAGCCTTCTTCTTTGGTGATGTTCACCAGATCCTGTGGCTCACCGGCTTTGAAGCCACCCACTGACGGCAATCCAGGAAGCTCGATCATCTCTTTGATCTTGGGATTCTTCTCCACATCGATCTTGTAGATCGGAATATTGAATTCCTTGGCGACTTTTTCAAACATCGGCGCGGCCACACGGCAGGCGCCACACCATGAAGCAAAGAAGTCGATCAAGACCTTCGGTTCTTTTTCAATCACGGCCATAATGGTGTCATCGTTTAATTCTTGCATAGGCACCTCAAAGGATAATGCGTAGAGAATCCAAAGTGAGCTGCGCTTCACCCATGGCCTTCTCTAGCTTAAGTCGTTGTGTCTTGAGCGCTACAATTTCTTGCAGCGAGACGGTGGGATTCACTTCACGCAATTTTTCTAAGCGCGTGATCTCAGTTTCAAAATTCGTTTTCATATCGGTCAGGAATTTATCTTTGTACTGTTTTGCTCTTGGTACAGCGGCTTCCTTGCCCTTTTTGAGAAGATCTTTGATCACATCACGAGGCAGACCTCGGACCTGGCTGACTTTTTCCGGTGTGCCGCCGATGACGCCATCATCCACCATCTTCTTAGGGATTTTGGCGGTGACATCCATACCTTTAGAGTTCAAAAGCACACGCAACGGTGTGGGCGGGAACCATTTCTGCGGCTGCAGGCGACGATCGGCCATGCAGTGCAAAGTGAAGAAGGCCTCAAGCAAGAAGGGCTCAGGCGCCTTGGCTTTCCAGGTGGCGACCGTCACGTTGCCCATTTCTTTGGAAGCCACCAACTCCATAATCCCCAAGACCATCATATGGTCCCAAGTGAGGAACAAGAGTTCGGGACGACGTTGCGCCACTTCGCGCTTAAACGTCACCGACACACCTTCATGGGGCAGTCCCGGAAAGTGGGGCAGGTACATATTGTCGCTGGGCTTGAGATAGTAGCTATCCCCATCCAAGTCTTCGACATCCACACCGAGGCGCTCACAGAGGGCCAGCATGAATTCACGCAAGGCCGGCGCACCCTCGACGTCTTTGAGTGCTTGAATATGCCCTTGGGCTTTTTTCTCGTCGTAAGAGTTGAGCTCTACCAAACGATCTTGCCCGTCTTCCAGGCGCTCTTCGATTTGCTCGTGCTCAGTCTTGGTGCGCTTCAAGAGCGCATTGAATTTCTTCTCATCAATCTCATTGCTTTCAACGAGCGGCGCCAAGTCCTCACGGACCGTGGCGAACAGCTCAGAAGCCCCGCGCGGTGATGACTCAAACGCATTCAGGCCTTCATGATACCAACGGAAAAGAATTTCCTCTGAACCACCGGTGAGATACGGCACATGGATGTTGATATCGTTTTTTTGACCGATACGATCCAAGCGGCCAATCCGCTGCTCCAGCAGATCGGGAAGTTTCGGCAAATCAAACAGCACGAGGTGCTGAGCGAATTCAAAGTTACGCCCTTCCGCACCGGTTTCCGTCGAAAGCAGCAACTGTGCGCCTTCCGGATCAGAGAAGTAAGCCGCCGCACGGTCACGATGCAAAAGTGGCATCGCTGCGTGGAACACACCGATCTTCGCTGGCGACTTTTGTTTGAGTGAGGCTTCGAGAGCGATCACCATATCTTTTTCATGACAGAGCAAGAGCGTCTTGGTGCCTTTGGTCGCGACGAGGTGATCGACCAGCCAATCGACTTTGGTCGTATAGTCTTGTTTCTCGGCGGCTTTACCTTTACCAGGCTTCAGCGGATAAGGATGAAGAATACGCTTCGGGAAAAACTCTGCGAAACTCGCCATGCGTTTACGCGTATTGCGGAAATACACTCGACCCGTGCCGTGGCGATCCAACAGATCGGCCATGGTCTTTTCACGTTCTTCTGGCGTGGTAGGTACTTTCAGATCAAGCGCCTTGAGTTTTTTCTCTTGAGAAGCCGTCAACGGCTTCGCGCCACCGAGGAATTTCGCAATGGCGGAAATTTCTTGATAACTGGCGTGCTCTTCTAAGAAGGCGTCGTAGTCATGGAAGCGTTGAGGGTCGAGCAAATGCAAACGCGCATAGTGCCCACCAAGACCTAAGATCTCAGGTGTGCCTGAAAGCAGCACAAGCCCTTCTGTTTGATTAGAAAGTTTCTCAACCAGTTCGTACTCAGGACTTGGGCGTCCCGGATTCCAGCGCAACTGGTGGGCCTCATCCACAATCAGCATATCCCATTGATCAGCAAGCATGTGCTCAGCCAGCCATGGGCTTTGCATGAGGTAACGAATGCTCACGATGAAGAGTTGGTTGTCTTCAAAAGGGTTCTCCCCTTCTTCGATGCCGGATTCATGATTGATGGTAGCAAATGAAAGGCCGAATTTTTTCAGCATCTCTACGAACCATTGATACACCAATGAATCGGGCACTAAGATCACCGCGCGCTCGGCACGACCGGTGATGAGCAAGTGATGCAGGATCATGCCGGCTTCGATGGTTTTTCCCAGCCCCACTTCATCAGCGAGCATGACACGCGGACGCGGACGTGTGGCGACTTCATGGGCAACGTACTGCTGATGGGGAATCAAAGCCAGACGAGGGCCAGTGAATCCACGCACAGGCGAGAGAAACAAGTTACGCTGATGCAAAAGCAAATCGTAGCGAAGCTTGAACAGCTCGAGAGAATCCACTTGGCCCGCGAACAAACGTTCTTCAGGTCGTGACAAAGAAAGTGTGTCCGAGAGATGGGTCTCGCCTGCCTCACCGACATCGAGCAGATAGGTCATAAGCCCATTAGACTCACGCACATCTCGCACCACGTGCGTGCTTCCGTCTTGCAGTCGAATTTCATCTCCTGCCATAAACTGAATGCGACGGAGTGGTGCGGTTTGCGTACCATAACGACGCTCTACTTTTGAGGCAGGAAAATACACCATCACTGTTTTAGGCTCGGTCTCCATAACCATTCCCAAACCAAGTTCTGGCTCTGACTCACTGATCCAACGCTGTCCTACAAGGTAGTTTCTCAAGGGTGACATCCCGGGCAAAATGAAGAAAGATGGTATCCCAAACTGTCGTTTATGGGCAAATGTTGAGGTCAATTATGATGCGCCTTTTTAGCCTTGTTCTGCTTTTCTCCATGATCAGTTTCGCTCACGCGCGCCGCTCCGCGAGCCCAAAAGCCGGTGTGTGGCGCTTCGAACTCAAATACCCCAATGTCGATGTACCTTTTTTGATGGAGCTCGAGCCGGGCAAGAAAGGCTGGCAGGCCACTCTCATCAATGGCAAAGAGCGCCTCGAACTCGACACGATCGTGGTGAGCAAAGGCAAGTGGATCGTGCCGCTGCAAACCTACCAGAACTATCTTGAATTCAGCTCACTCTCTCCAACAATGATTCGCGGGCATTTCGTGAAGCCCAACAAAAAACCTGAAGAGCGTATTCCGTTGGAAGGCCGCCCGGGATCTTTTCGCCGTTTTGATCGCAACTCGACCAAAGCTGAAGTGAACCTTAGTGGTAAGTGGTCAATGGAAATCACGGAAACAGATGGCAAGAAAACTCAGGCCATTTTGCTTCTCGATCAAAGCGGTAACAGCCTGCAGGCTTCGATTCTCACTCCGACAGGGGACTACCGCTACATTGATGGTTATGTGAGTGGAAACAACTTTGAAACCGGTGCCTTTGATGGTGTCTTCAATTTTGTTTTCCGAGGAAAACTTGAAGGCAAACTTCTTTCTGGTGAAATCGCTTCAAAATCAACGACCTCATTCACGGCCAAGCGTGATGACAAGGCCACACTTCCCGACCCTCTTAAACAAACTCAGGTCGAAAGCATCGACTTTGCTTTTCCCAATATGCAGGGCAAGACCGTGAGTCTCGCAGACTACAAAGGCAAACCTGTCATCATTCAAATCTTTGGTTCTTGGTGCCCTAACTGTATCGATGAACTTGGCTTCTTAGGTCCATGGTACGAGAAGAATAAAGAACGGGGCGTGGAAGTCATTGCCCTGTCGTTTGAGCGTGCGCTCTCTCCAGAAGATGCCCTCAAGCATTTGCAAAAGGTTGTTAAGAAGCGGGAGATCCCCTATCCGGTCCTCTTAGCGGGTACATCGGGAGCTGATACACCTGCGACAAAACTTCCTGGAATCAAGAACTTCATTTCTTTTCCAACAACGATTTTTTTGAACAAGAATCATCAAGTGCACAAAGTACACGCCGGCTTCAACGGACCGGGCACCGGGCTTTACTATGATGAGTTCAAGAAGATGTTTGAAACAACCATTAATGAGATTGCGAAATAATGTTTGCTCTAACCCTTTTATTAAGTCTGATGTCTTTTGCGAATGAAAACAAAACGCCGTTGTCCCTGTTTTATTCAGTCACAACGACAGAAAATGGTGTGACGAATAAAAAAGTCCTGCAAGAAACTATTTCCATTTTGCGAAATAACAGCATCTGGATTGAACTGAAAGCAGACAAATATTTCGTTTCTTATGCTCAAGGTGAGTTCTTTTTTTTCAATCTTGTGAGCGGGACTCGACACCCTATTAAGCTCAGGAAAAATTCTAAGTTAGTCCTAAATACCGCCTCTGTCCCGACGTGTGCGCAACAAGTCTCCGTGATCGACCCGCAGTCTACGAATAAAGAAACCTTCACCCTTTGCCTCGGCGAAAAAGCACCTAATATTATTCCTTCTCACGTTTTTTTATGGCTCACAGATCCAACATTCATGGATCCCCCAAAATTCGAAAACTCTATTTACAATTTTGTGCCCACTCAAGCGAAGTCTTCGAACAATCTTAAGATTGAAACGAAGAGGGTCCTCATCAAACAAACGACTGAGCCGACCTTTAAAGATGACGGTGCCCAACTGTGGAAACTGCCCCTTGGTAAACCCTGCTCAAGTCGCTACTGCGGGCAGCTCTTATAGTTTAAGGCGCTTCTGCCAGTCAGGATTCTCGTCTCCACGCCAAAAAATCATATCGTGAATATAGTGGGAAACACTGATCGCAAAGACCAGTGCCGTTACCCAGAGCGGTACCATCATCGGTTGATCAAAGAACAGTGGCCAGAAGCGATGGCCCTGAAAAACCGCTCCTGCCACGTACGCTACAAACAGCCACACCAATGGAGATCTTATGGCCCGCTGGCCAACAGAATGCCGCTCGTATCGTTGCAATAAGAACATATACGCAAAGGCATGAGGCAAAATAATTAGCGGTGAATAAAGGTAAGGAATATCGAAGAGACGTGCACCTCCCCAAACAATCACTGCACTTAACCACACTAAGTGAGCACTCAAAGCGAATGTCTTGTGTCTCTTACTCAACTGCCAGTGATGCACAAGATAGAACAGGATCGCGCTAACTGTGAGCACAGTCAGAGGAAGCCTCAGAAATTCTGGTAACAAAAAAAGATCGTTCATCATGAACCATCCTTCCCGCTCCTCGCTACACTGGCCGATAAGAAAGAATCCCCAAGTCACCGCACCGATTCCAAACTGATTTACCCAGTAGGTCACTCGTCCAGAATTGGCAGTCCCTCTTAAGGCCAGGAAAAACCAAGCTTGATGCTGGCGAACAAAATGCCAGAGGGAAAACAGCGCAAAAAATGTCATCGCAAAATTTTCAAAACCAGCATAGAAAAGATACAGAAAACCGCCACAAGTCGCCGCCAAACAGGCCACGAGTTTCAGGCGTAAACGGTTCGGCCCACCGTCTCTCATCATGACCCAGTAGCCGGCAAAAAAATGGGGCGTATCGAAGGCGACCACTAAGATCAAATAATACCAAGCTGGAGGATATTTAGGACCGAATGAGATCATTCCTCCGGCCATCACTAAGGCCAGCAAAGCGGGAAATAGGAAGACACCTAAGTCGATCTTCCACGATCCAAAGACAGAGCTCTTTGAAATATCAACTTTCACGTTTTTAAGCGTTCGACCAATCGGCCATAGATATGCAAGTACTGCTCAAACTCTTCCGGCAATAAGTCGGGCGGCGCAATTCGCAGGCAGACTGTTCCAGCTGTGTCGTAAAAGTCTTGGTATGTTGTGACGGTCGAAACATCTAGGCCAAAACTATCTGCAAAATGAAGAGGGAAAGAAAACAAAACGCTAAGTTTTTCTGCCAGCTTCTGCAACGCGCTTGGATGACCTTGACCGAGGTGCGGAATCTCACAAAACAGACTGTGAGGACGAACACGTACTTCCAGTTTTAAATCTGTAAGGTAGTTGACCAGTCTCTGCGTATTGGCCTGAATCCGTTTCACTCTCTGCGAGCACAACTCAGTCATATCGGGATCAGTGAGAAAAGGATAAATGGAATCGATACTAGCGAAATGCCCCATATGGGCCGCCGTCGTCTTGATCACGTCACTGATGGCCCTGAATGGCGTATCACGATCTCCTCGGCTGACATCACGAGATTCGGGGAATGACTCTGGATTAAGAATCAGCAAGCTTCCAAGCATCCCAAATTCAGCGCCACAAGAATCTAACTTTACGCAACTGCGAATCAGAATGACTGGGCGGAGTGTTTTATGGACGTGGGCGAGAAATTTCTTAAGGTGTGAGTCTTTGCGATCAATACATGTTGTGTCGAAAAGTAGGATTTTCTTCTTGTCTCCCGCCATGACTCCTTGCCAGGAAAAATTCAAAGCAGATGAATCCTGTAACTCAAAAATGCCCGTATACTCATGGGGTGGAAGCCTATCAATCAACTCCATCGTCTCAAAATAAACACGATCGAGCTTTGACTCTGGACGCAAGCGAAAACGCTTTGTAAGAGCTGAGATTGCAGTATGGGTCGCTGCTTGACCTGAACTTAAGAAGAACCCTTGCGACTTGAGGCCCGCAGGAGCGACAGGATAGACCTGTTTGCATTGCGACTCCCCAATGAGGGGATCACCCTGTCTTGAGTAGCGATGATAGAATTTAAATCCGTACCAATCGCTGGTTAATTTACCCACATTGGTATTCGGAAAGAGGTGTTTTTTAAATGATTGCGCCCGCAACTCGCGCTGAAGAAAAACCTTATGAAGAAAAAAATCGTCCAATTCCTTAGACGCGGCAGCCGGAATCTTGGGGGCACGATCCAAGAATTTTGCGATTTGAACTAATTCGGCTTTTTTAAGTTTGAGTGTCTTTAGCATGACTGTTTTTCTTTTATAATCAAAAGATCGTTGATCACAAAGATTGTCTGTTCTGTTTCAAGAATCATATTTCGCACGTCATGAGTCGTTTCTAAGATAGGAAGTCCCATTAAATTCAGACTCGTATGAAGGAGTATGCCATGCCCACTGATCGTTTTGAAATCCTTCAATAGAGAGCACAGCTCACTTTCTTGCTCGGTGACTGTTTGCACTCTGAGGCTACCATCAGGCTGGATCACTTCCTTCAATAACTCTTGGTACTCTTTTCGAACCTTCGGGGTAAAAGACATATAAGGCGATGTGAAGTCAGACTCGACTTCAAAATACTTGACCACATCCTCGGCCAGAATAGAAATACCATAGGGGCGAAAAGACTCGCGCATTTTGTATTGATCGTTCATCCTCTGCTTAATTCCCGATCTAAATGCCGATGCCAGCATGGAGCGATGACCAAGGGCACGCGGACCACACTCACTTCGCCCGAACACCCACCCCACAACGCTTCCGTCAAAAAGCGCCTGCGCGACGTTCTTGTAATCGGAGTGCAACCAACGCGTTTGAAGGCTTGCGAACTGCTCCTTCAATGACTCACCTACTAAAAGTGACTTCTCACTCCCCAAAAAAGGAGACGCTGTCATCCGATGCTTATGCAACAAATAGTCGCCATTTTTATAGGCCGCCGCCAAGGCCGCACCGATGGAGACCCCTTCATCATTGGGAAATGCAACACAATGAACTTTTGCAAAAAGCCTCTCACTGTAGAGTCGTGTATTGAGCAGGCAATTGAGAACAGACCCGCCTGTCAGATAAAGCGGAAGTTTTTTATTCTCCCCTGAACTTAACCGCTGAAAAATCTCCATGAACCATTCTTCAAAGAAGTGCTGAGCTGAGGCGGCCAGCAAAGAGAGATGCTGAAATCTTTCACGAGATAAACCATCAAACTCCTGCTTCGTTTTTACAGGCGCATAAGACCCTTCGTCCAAGACGCTTAATAAGTCATTTGCGCTTAAGACCGCTCCCGTATGGTAGGCCGCAAGCCCCATCAATTTTCCACAGTGTATCCAACTGCCAAAAACAAAGTCCGCTGTCTTGCAATAGACCTCGGATGCGATTTCTGCATCACACGTCCCGTTGATAAGATGGCGAGTCGGAAT
>JBEIPE010000393.1:0-2305 GCA_040377215.1 Halobacteriovoraceae bacterium | reverse complement strand
GTCATGGGTCGAGAAGACAAAAGTAAGTTTGAATTCTTGATTAAGTTTTTTGAACAGATCGATGATGTCTTGTGCCGTCTTGGAATCCAAATTGGCGGTTGGTTCATCCGCGAGGATGAGTGATGGCCGCCCAGCCACGGCACGAGCAATCGCCACACGTTGTTGCTGGCCACCTGAGAGTTGGCGGGGATAACGATCGAATTTATCGCCGAGGCCAACTTGTGTCAGCGCCCAGGCGGTTTTCTCGTCGATTTCTTTTTGGGGCATGCCTCGCATTTGCAAAGGCAACTCGACGTTCTCGCGCGCTGTGAGCACTGGCAACAACTGGTAGTCTTGAAAGATGAAACCCATATTGGCCAAGCGGTGAGCTGTGCGTTCTTCCATGGAGAGATGCTGAATCTCTTTGCCACGATGGAGAATAGAGCCAGACGTTGGACCTAGCAGACCAGCGAGAAGATTAAGCAAAGTTGTTTTACCGGATCCTGATGGACCCACCACAGCGATAAAATCCGCTTCGAGAATCTTGAGATTCACGTTTTGTGTGGCGTGGACCAGCTGGTCACCTTCACCATAGGTTTTGGTGAGGTTATGCATTTCAATCAGCACGACGGCTCCTTTGAATGATCCGTTGTATCGGGAAAATAAGACTGAGAGTCAGAAAGAAAAACACCAAAAGCGGTGCTTGCCATGAATAGTGATGATGATGCCATAGACGAACTTTCGGAATAATCGCCATACCTCCCATCATGATGTCCTTGCCGCCAGTGAAGAGCTTGAGGCTGATGGGATAGATGTTGAAAAGTACCGTGACGAGATTGCCGATGATGATGCCAGTGCCAATGCCTAAGATCCCGAGCATGATGACTTCAAGGCCCAGGGCCAAGGCAATCCAGCTGGAGCGAGCGCCAATCACGTTGAGAGAATAAAATTCTTTCTCACGTTCCAGGAACGTAATCATCAAGGTGTTACCCATACCTAAGCTGATGACCACGACGATGATGACCGCTACGATCCAGGTGAAGATATCAATGAAGTTCATGGAGCCGTAGATTTCCGGCAGAATCGTTTTCCAGGACACCACTTCTGTGTCCACTGGTGCCACGGGGAGGGGCGCATTGAAAGCGCCGAAGTTGATCAATTGATGAAAGCGATTTTCGGGGATGACAGCGAGAGTTCGAGCACTGGTCAGGCCGGTAAAGGCGAGATTTTCTTCCATGTCGCCGCCGCCGAAATTCATCAGACCTACAAGTTTGAACATGTCGTTGGCGACAGAGCCATCGAGCGCTTGTCCAAAGATTGCGACTTCATCTCCTAGCTTCACACCCAGCTTACGAGCGAGCTTTTCTCCGAGCAGAATTTCATTATGTCCGGAGTCGCTGAGAAAACGTCCTTGCGACAGGGCCTTGCTGACTTTTGAAAGACGCAGTTCCTGGGAAGGCGCAAGACCTGTCAGGAGGGTACCAAGGGTCTTTCGTGGGCCAGAGAGAAAAATCGGCAGCGTCACACGGCGAACGTAATTTTCAGTAGGAAGTGCTGCGACTTGTTCCTCACTGATGGTGTAGTTGGCATCAAATTTTTTCTTATCGATATCCGGGTAGTAGCCAGGAGCCACCACTTGATGGTTACCAAAATACTGCGCCAAGAAATCCGCGATGATCTCTTGTGAAGCAGACGCTGAGAAATTGAGCGCAAAAATAATATAGCCCGTACCGAAAGCGAGACCCAGCGCCATGATGACTGTGCGAAGTGGGTGACGGCCGAGGTTACGCCAAGAGAATTTTAAGAGGAAGCGTTGGCGGCTCATGTGGCAGCCTCCGCTTTACGAACGACACTTCTCACGGCCAGCCCATAGCTCAAGAACATGATGAAAACCACAAAACCATAAGTGACAAAAAGCTGCTTCGGGAGCAGCAACGGATAAACCACTTTGGGAAGTTGGATGCCCGCACGCTCGAGCACTTGGCCTTGCGAGAGATCACGGAAGTGAATGCCCGTCTTCGAGTGGATGCTGATGATCACAATCAGAATGAGGGAAGCTGCGGTGGCGGCGAGAATAGTCATAATACCGGCTTCAAACATTCCCAGACGCCAGATTTTTTTGCGTGGAACACCGATGATGGACATCATACGAATTTCACCGAGACGCTCCTGCCAGAGCATGCTAACGGGCGTGAGAATAGTGACGGTGACGGTAATGGCGATGATGAGGAAGAAAAAACGAATCAGGCCTTCATGAAAATCGAGTACCACTCCCATTTCTGGATTGATCTGTTTCCATGAGCGCAACTCAGTTTTAGTAGCGAGG
>JBEIPE010000308.1:0-3440 GCA_040377215.1 Halobacteriovoraceae bacterium | reverse complement strand
CGGTAGCGATAGTTCGGAAGCATGCCGTTGTTGGGAGCGTTGTAGCTTTCTGCGAGAGTGAAAAGTATTTCGGGTTCTTTTACGCCGAGGGTTTCCCAGATGCCGCGAATTTTTCTGAGATAATCAAAGATGCTGTAGTCTTGGAAGCGGTACCAGTCTTGATCTTCAGCACGGTTTTTGCCGAAGATGGTGGGGGCTTTCACGGCCGTCCAGTTGGCCCACGTTTTACCGTGAGCGCTGTTGAGCGCGGCAATATTTCCATAGCGCGTTTTCAAGAAGTCTTGGTAGCGACCGATGGCGCGAGGGCCGTAGTCGTGGTTGTAGATCGATTGCCATTGGAAATTGGTTTCGTTGTCGATCTGCATGAACATGATCGGTTTGCCCGCGCCCATCTTGTCTGCGAGAACTTGTTTCAAGAGTGTCTCGAACCAGATCTGCGTGTGACGGAGCAAATCCGGGTTGTGGTAGTCGTAGAGTTTGGTTTTCCATCCCCATGACGTTTGCATATGGCTGTCAGGGTATTTTTCGTGGAACCACTGCGGGATCGCACCGAAGCCGAGGAAGCCCCATTCGGCATTGATGTACGGCCCTGGGCGGACCATAATGCGCTTAATGCCACGCTCATCAATCATCTTGAAGAAAGTGTGAAGGTCCCGCGAGGGGTAGTCAGCGTTCCCGTCGTTATCTTGGTCTACTGTCCCGTGGAAATCGAATTTGCCTTCGGCGTACTCGTGGAAGTCCCAGGGAATGTAGAAGCTGATGGCGTTCATCTTCGCTTCGACCATCCGATCGAGCGCCTTGCCCCAATGATCGAGAACTTTTTCACGAGGAACGTTGGGCCCGTAGCCACCGCGCAAACGGAAGTATTGGAGTTCAGCACCAAAGAGCATGGGTTGCTTGATGCCATCCACTACAAGCTGATGGTCTTGAATGGTAACGACGCGATTGGCGGCATGAAGATGAAGGGAAAGAAGAAGGACGAAGAGACTGAGAAGTAGCTTCATACAAACTCACTTGAATAAGAGTAATACGCTCGGCGATTATTCTTAAAAAAGACAAGCTTGCAAAGGAAACTTCAATGTAAGAAATGGGGGGCTGTTATCTCGTTGAGGACAGAAAACAACGCGCATACCAGTTAATGTATTCTGGCATGCGTTTCTTCCAATAATCATAGTCATGGCGGCCATCTGTGAGGTCTACATCAAGTTTGTCGCCGTGGTTCGCGCTGTAACCAATTCTTGCGAGCTCCCGTTTGAAAAGTCTTGCCTGACGTAAAAACAGCGCATCGTCTTGTTTGCCGATATCAATCCAAACTTTTTTCAACGGAACCTGACGGCGATCAATAAAACCCTGCATGAGAGTCATTGGATCACGTTGAGCAAAGTCTGCACGATTGCCGAATGCGATTGGGAATTGTTGCGAGGCCGATTCGTAGTCGCGCACGACAATGCTATGGCCAGCAGCACAGCGGAACATGCCTTGGGAATTTAGGCCAAGCTGAAATGCCCCGTGAGAGCCCATAGAAATTCCAGCGATCATGCGATTATCTGCATGCCCACCGACAAAGTACTTCACTTCGAGAGCGGGAATCATTTCTTTTAAGAGCATATCCGCCCAAGGCAGACCGCGGGCTTCGTTCACCCAGTAAGTGTCGCGATTATCTACGCGACCACTAAGGCCTATGACGGCAAAAGGCCGCCCGCCATTTTTAACGTGGGCCTCGAGCATTTTAGTGCCATCAACTTCTAAGAACTGACGAGCTGAACCGCCGCGGCCGTGAAGGAAATAAACCACCGGCATAGGGTGGCGGCTTTGCATCGTAGGAATCATCGCCCAGTAAGAGACGTCACGTTTCACGAGCTCAGAGCGGTAAATACCTTCAGTGATCTTGAAAGCCGAGCGGGCGTGGGCCACGGAAAGTGACCAGAAGATGATGAGTGTCAAAAGACTAAGCGCACGCTTGTTCATAAGAACACGTTTTTCCACGAGTTAAGTGATCTGGCCAATGAGATAGAGCAAGCCCTATGCCGGCCCAGGTTTTTGCGAGGTTAGCGCTGAGCCCAAGGAGGCGGCAATAATGCAGCCCACGGCCGCAAGTTCAACGGGCGAAAGAATCTCTTTTAGGAAGAGCCAGCCCATTAAAGTCGCTAGCGCAGGCTCAAGACTCATGAGAATGCTGAAGGTGTTCGCTTGCAAACGTTTAAGCGCGATCATTTCCAATGAGTAAGGAATCGCGCTAGAAAAAATAGCGACAAGAAACGCCATCACCAAGAGTGAAGGCTGCCACAACTGGGTGCCGCGATCTACTAGGCCAATAGGGAGGGCCACCAGCATAGCGACCACCATACCGAGTGTGGCCGCGCGACCGCCGTGAATAACGGCGCCCGCTTTTTGTCCGTAAATAATGTAGCCGGCCCAACACGCACCCGCGACTAAGGCCATGACCATGCCGAAAGGATCAAGCTGTGATTGGGGTGTGGGGAAAAGCATCACCAATCCGAGAGCAGCTAAGAGTGCCCACACAAAATCTCTTGGACGACGAGAGGTGAAAATCGCCACGGCGAGTGGCCCTGTGAATTCAAGGGCGACGGCAATACCCAAAGGAATGCGCGAGAGGGCGACATAAAAAGTGACGTTCATTAAACCCAGCGCCGCTCCGTAAGGGAGGACGAGCTTCAATTCTTGCCGGGTGATTTTTTGGCGCCAGGGACGCCAGACCACCAGCAAAATAAGAGCGGCGAGAAAAAGTCGCCAGCTGGTCGCTCCGGTGGCCCCCAGTAAAGGGAAAAGTCCCTTAGCGATGGAGGCGCCGAACTGAACCGAGGCCATGCCGATAAATAATGTGATGAGTGCGAGGGCCATAAGCAAGAATGACACAGAGGCTGCGCCGCGCCAAGAAAATTAAAAAAAACTCATCAAACCTTAAACACACCCAAACTTAACCTATTATTAGTTAACAAGGTTAACTATTATTTTGGGCAACTATGTTGGCTTCTCATCTCTTAGACACAATTCCTTCAGTCATGCGCGAGTGGCGCAAAGAACTGCATTCCGGTTTGCCGGAAGGTCTGACCATCAATCAGTTTCGCGTGTTATTTTTCGTCGGTGTCGGGCACGGCTCCTCGAGCTATCTCGCTCGCCATCTGGGGGTGACTCCAGCAGCGATGTCAAAGATGGTGGATGTGCTAGTCCAGGCCAAACTGTTGTCCCGTGATCCTTCGTCCACCGACCGTCGCCAAGTGGTGCTCAAGCTCACACGATCAGGTCAAGCAATCGTGAAACGAATCCGCTTGGAAGTCGAAAAGCGCATGCAGTCTTATTTGAACGAACTCAGTCAGCGTGAGCAAAAGCAGGTCTCTGAGGCTTTGGCGTTGTTGCAAAAAGTTTTCTCTCCAACCCACGAGAACGTCTTATGATGCTATTTAGTTTTTTCTTTCTTT
>JBEIPE010000391.1:0-2314 GCA_040377215.1 Halobacteriovoraceae bacterium | reverse complement strand
TTCGTGAGTGAGAAATTGAGACACCCATCATTCAAGGAAATGTAACCCTGACTGTAGGCCAGACCGCAAGTATTGGGGCCGCGGCCTTCAATATTCGCCTTGCGCGGAACACGATGAATCTCTTTCAAGTCCGTCAGTGTTTTATAAACTGTTGGCAACGCATGACTCATGCGCCAGAAAGCATAGAGCTCGTCGCGCGAAAACAAATAATCTGTGAGCGGATAGGCCACTCCACCGTAAATCCCACCGCGAGCATCGTTCTGTTCAAAGACTTTGTTCTTGAACGAAAGGACGCTGCCCATCTTCATATACCAAAGATAGATCATCCAACCTTCCAGCCCATCAACACTTTTGTAGACCGCGTTCACGACACAGGGTGCGTCCTGGCAGGCCGAGACATCAGTTGAAGCCGGGTCATTCACATCGCCGAATTTCGTACCTACTGCTTTTAAGAATTTGGCCTGGGCCACGGGTAGATCACCGAGGCGAATATGCTTCCACGTGCCTGTGAGCTTTCGTTCAGACTCAAGCTGAGCTTCGTAGTGCAAAGCTTCGCGCTTAATCTCATCGAGAGTGAAAAGCTCTGAGCGGCAGCTTGCCGCTGGAGGCCCTGCTGCTGGCAAACGCGAAGGAACAAACTGAGAACGACTCGCGAGCCATTTACCAGTCACAAGTGTATCGGGCACTTTGGGCGCGCACGATGCAAGAAGGATAAGGGCCCATAATTTACTTTTGAGCATGTTCTACCACCCGGGTCACTTGATCCGTATTGGGATCATAAATCACACTCACGCCATCACGAGCGCACTTGAGTTCTTTTTCTGGATGCAGATGATTCGCCGGCTTGTTCAGAGCTTCAAAGGTCGTTGGGCAGTCCTTGAAACGATGACGCCAGTAGAGTAACGACTTCTCATCTGCGGAAGGTTCACGGAATCCCGCCACGATGACATCATTACTGACTTGATACTTTTGATTGTCGGGATAAACCAAGATTTCGGTGGAGCTATTGGCCAAGGGCTTCTCAGCACTCACGGGTTGACCCATATCGGCCAGCAGAGCGGCCTTGGTGGTCTCACCATACTTGATAGGGGCCTTAGAATCAGCACAGCCGCCCGCCATAGCGAGCAAGACAAAGACATACCTGGAAAACATAAAGGCCCCCTCTGATTGGCTTATCGGAGGGGGCCCTTAGATAGTTGACTACAAAAAGCGGTCTTTCTGTCTTTTCTACTAGTTACCTGCAACTGGGACGTAGATCTGGTTCAAACCGCTGAAGCGGCCGGTGAAGCGCTCGGCCTTACCTTTAATCCACAAGAAGTCCGGACGAGTTTCAGAAATCCACTCGCCGCCGATGATGTTACCAGCTGCATCGATTTCCAACGTGTACTCGTAGTAACGAGTGGTGAATGTTTGGTCTGGAGTGCCTGTTACAGGATCCATCGACATGAAGCCACCTTCTTCGCCAGCGTAGTCTGGAGAAAGAAGATTCAATTCTTCACCGTAAGTCATATCCATCTTCACTTGAAGGATTTTCGCTGCACCAATGCTCGCCTCGCGTGGAGTTGGAGCGCGCTCGCCAACGATCTCAGCTGAGTAAGCACCTACTGGCTGGTTCCAAACATCGTTGAAACGGTCAACGTCAGCTACGAATCCACGATCCTGCAAACCGATCATGTTCGTAAGCGCCATGTGGAATGATCCAGCGTTCACGTCAGCGCAGTCTTTTGAGTTGGCATCACGCTGAGATGGCATGGTACGAACGCGATCTTCCGGATAGTCCTCACCTGTGACTTTACCAGCGACGCGGCAACGGTTACCCAAACGTGAGTACACGTTCGTCTTGTGATCTTCAGCGTAGTAAAGATCCAACAGACCTTTAACGTCCGAAGAACCGAAAGGAACAACGATGCCGTCTTTGTTTGTGAGGTTCACGCGAGCTGGCTCAATGTGGCTGACTGCCGCCATCGCCCAACCGTGACAGATGCCTTCCCACCACAAATCTTTCGGACTGTTCTTTGAAAGAACTTTCTTCGTGATTGGGTAGTTGTAGTTACCCATGTAGATGTCATATTTTTCAGCTGGAGAGAGTCTCTCAAGCTCGGTGATATCAGCTTTCTCGATTTCAGCTTTTGTCATGAGCTTGTATTTGAAGAGCTCAGGATTTGGTTCTGCATTCCAACGGTAAGCGATGCTGCCCATGTTTGATGGCCAGAAAGTGTCAGACCAGATCATATGGCTGTTAGAAAGCTTCGCTTTCATAGGCAATGAAGAAAGCTTCGCCGTGAGGGCCTTGCCCGTCACTTTGCTGAACTTA
>JBEIPE010000407.1:0-2202 GCA_040377215.1 Halobacteriovoraceae bacterium | reverse complement strand
GTTGCCCGCGCCGATGTCATTGGCGCCCGTGCCCAGTTGCGGAACTCCCGTCGAGCTCAACTCGAAAGTAGAAAGTTGCATGCCGCTATGGCAGTTGGCGCACTGGCCTTTCTCAAAAAAGACGATGGCGCCTTTCTTCATCTCTTCGGAAAGTACGGTGAGTTCACCGTTGAGGTAGCGATCCCACGGCGTGTGGCCGGCCCAGAACTCCTGGCGCTGAAATTCTGCGAGCGCATTGCCGACGTGACCAATGTTGATGTCCACGGTGCCAAAGGCCTCAAGAAATTGCTGGCGATAAAGTTGCGCGCGCACGCCATTGAGCAGGCGATCCACCACATTTTTCCAAGCCTCAGCGCGCGAAAGCAGTGAGCCCTTGCCCAGCATTTCATCCGGCGTGGCGATAGGGAAAATGGCTTGAGCGGCCAGCACAGAATCTAGCGTCGTTGCGATGTCGTGGAGTGCGGGATTCGCGCCATTCAGATCAGCTTCCGGTGTTTGCCAGAAACCATGTTCGTCACGGGAGACGCGGCCATCCCAAAACAGGTGAGTGGCACTGTCGACGCCGAGATTATAAAGCGGTGTTGTATTGCGAAAAAGCACCGGCCCGTTGGCCTGGTGGCGCATGGTCCCCATACCGCGGGCGCCTTCACCAAGGCTCAACGGCAATCCATCCCCGGTGCCAAAGGCCGGCGAGTGGCACTGCACGCAGTTCACGTTGTTTTTTCCAGACAAGAGGGGATCGGTGAAAAGATTTTTGCCTAAGAGATAAACCGCCTCACGACGAGGGCTTGGGTTTTCCATCGCCTTCATGCCGAATTCGCGGATGTAGTTTTGCAACTCATGATCTTGGGCAAAACTGAGGGTAGAAAATAGAGTCAAAAGAAGAAAAAAGTGCATGGATTAAAACTATGTTTGTGAGGGCAGACTGTCATAAGAAAAATACATGCCGCACAGCATAGTTCGCAAAATCACGGAGGATAATACACTTTATGAATACCCTTGCATGGAGGCATGGATGCGCATGAAGTACCTAGGTCACTTAGGCCTAATCTTGGTGGCCGGTTTGCTCGCCACGTTTCTTCCTCACGTCGAGCAACTTAAAACAGGCGGCCCACTCAATCCAGGCGACACGGCGTGGATGCTGACGGCTTCGGGTCTCGTGTTGTTGATGACACCAGGATTATCGTTCTTCTACGGCGGCATGGTTCGCAAGAAAAACGTCATCTCCACCATGCTGCAATCTCTGGTCGCCTTGGGTGTGATCACCGTCGCGTGGATCGCGGTAGGATTTTCACTGTGCTTTGGTGAATCCATCGGCGGAGTGATCGGAAATCCGATGACGTTTTTCATGTATCAAGGTGTGGGCATGCAAACCCATCCGGATTTTTCTCCGACCATTCCTTTCGCGCTGTTTTCTTTGTTCCAATTGAAATTCGCCATCATCACACCGGCGCTCGTGTCGGGCGCATTTGCTGAGCGCGTGAAGTTCTCCAGCTACATGGTGTTCATGGTGCTCTTCAGTTTATTCATCTACGCTCCGCTGGCGCACATGACCTGGCATCCAGAAGGCATTCTCAGAAATTGGGGTGTGTTGGATTTTGCCGGCGGAACTGTGGTGCATATCTCGGCGGGTATGGCGGCGCTGGCCGGTTCAATTTACCTCGGGCCTCGTAAAGAAATCTCTCACGACGCTGCTAACATTCCCTTCGTGATCCTGGGCACAGGTTTGTTGTGGTTCGGTTGGTTTGGTTTTAATGCCGGTTCATCATTGGCCGCGAATGAAACAGCAGTGCTTGCATTCTTGAACACCAACACCGCGTCCGCAGTGGCGATGTTGACCTGGATGTTCTTCGATCGTTTGCGCGGTCGTAAATCATCAGCGCTGGGTGCTTGCATCGGTGCAGTGGTGGGACTGGTGGCGATCACACCCGCCGCAGGATTTGTGAGTGTCGGTGCAGCCATCTTAATTGGTTTTATCGCGGCGCTGATTTCAAACCTGGCGTTGAGCTTGAAAGCGAAGTCAGGTGTGGATGATACGCTCGATGTGTTCCCGTGCCACGGTTTGGGCGGGATCGTCGGGATGATTCTCACGGCAGTCTTTGCTAAAGACGTGGGATTGCTCGCCGGTGAAACCAAGACTTTCCTCTATCACCTGCTCGCGCTGGTGATTGTGATGGTGTTCGCTTACTGCGGGTCTTACGT
>JBEIPE010000260.1:0-4231 GCA_040377215.1 Halobacteriovoraceae bacterium | reverse complement strand
GCAGCAAGAGAATCGACGTCTCGCAGAAGAATTAGATGAAGCACGTATGCTCATTCGTCTTTACGAAGGCGGAGCAGAGGCCCCCGGAGAAATGCGCCTGTGAAAAAATTTATTGCACTCGTTTTGTTGCTATCGGCATTTGCTAGTTATGCGCAGGATGGTTACTCCATGCGCCGTTGTGTCATGCTGCCCATCTCAGATGGTGTGGGTGGTGCACTCGGTACAAAGGTTTTTGCTGAGCTAGAAGTTTATTTGCGCGACAACACTTGGTGCCAGTATCAATCGAACTCGGAACTTCTCGGAGTCTTCAGTCGCTATCGCGAGAACCTTCCGCAACACCTTAAGTCACCAGAAGTTCTTCGCACAGTTGCCGAGCGCCTAAAATCTGGCTCCATTATTCGGATTAATCTCGTAAAAGAAATTGGCACCCTTGAAGTACAGCTCGATGTGATTGGATCAAACGGAGAAGACCTACTTTTCTCTGAACGCTCCATACTCAATAAAGATGACCTTGAAGTTGCCGTTCAAACGGTGCGCAACTGGCTCGAGATCTACGGAAAAATTATTCCTTATGACGGAAAGATTACAGGCATCCTTGGTGATCAAATCACCCTCGATATCGGCAAGGGCTATTCCATTAAGATGGGCCAAGACTTCACAGCGAAGAGGCTTAAAGGTGTTAAGAAGCACCCATTGTTGAAAAAAGTGGTGGAGTGGGATGCACGCTCACTCGCCAGTGGAAAAATCTTTAGCATCTCTGATAATCAGGCCCTGGGCGTTGTGAAAGTCTATAAGAGCGACACAAAACTTCAGCCTGGAGATTGGGTTCGCCTTGAGCCGCTGAAAGATGACAAAACACTTGATGAGCTTCGTTATCCACAAGATCCGAAAGATTCATTCGGCAAGCTGGGTATCGCATCTCTCTATTTGACCGCAGGTCAGTCGTCACACAGCACATCTTTTGAAGGCACCAAACGTCTCGGTGGCTTGATGCTCGGTTTTCAAGGTCGAGTGGAAGCATGGGTGACAAGGAATTGGTTTGGTCACATGGAGCTGGGTCGCTCACTTGGAACTCTCAAGAAGAGTTCTGGGAATCTTGAAAGTTCAAAATCAGATTATCAACGTGGGACGTTCAAGTTTGGAGGTGGATACAAGTATCTACCTCTGGGATTCTTCTATGGCCCACAAGTTGATTTCTATGCCGGCTACGCTTCTCATCTTTATAAGGGAGACTTTAACGAAGATGATGGACGTGGAGAATTCGGTATCAGCGGCTTTAATCTAGGTGTTGGAACGAACTTCCCAGTTGGTCGTGAATATCGAGGTGTTTTGCGTGCGGAATTTCTTCCATTCGCAACCTTTAATGATGATGACTCAATCTATGGCTCAGCCAAAACAACTTCGTGGCTTCAGCTTGAGATGGGTGTGAAGTATCAGTACAGTCCATCACTCACGCTTGATGGTCTATTTGAAATGACGAGTGCCAAAGCGACATTTGGTGGTGATATCAAATCTGTTTCTGCGCAAGATACGGGGGTCAAGCTCGGCGCGAGCTTGAACTTCTAACATGACTGAATTTCTTTCTGCTGTTGTCGATATCGTTTGGGGCCTACCTTTGGTCTTGTTTCTCTTTGCAGCGAATCTTGTATTGCTATGGCACTCACGATTTCGTCCGCTGTTGAGAACGTGGCACGGACTTAAACTTCTAGGCGGCGGCGGAAGTCATGATGCCAAAGAAGGCATCTCACACTTTCACACCTTCTCAAATGCCATGGCGGCCACGATTGGAATGGGTAACATTTCCGGTGTGGCGATTGCTGTCAGCCAAGGCGGCCCCGGCACAGTTTTCTGGATGTGGATTGCTTCAATCTTTGGCATGAACATGAAATTTTTTGAGTGCACAGCTGCACTTCTTGAACGCGGCAAAGATCACAAAGGACAGAACCAGGGTGGGGCGATGTACACCTTGCCGCGGATCCTCGGTGAGAAGGGCAAGCCACTGGCCTATCTCTTCGCGATCTGTGGTCTTGTGGGAACACTCTCGATGTTTCAAATTAATCAGCTCTCTGGATTTCTCACGCAGCAATACGCATTTCCAGGGTGGGGAAGTGGCTTGTTATTTGGCGGCCTCACGTTGTGGGTTTTGCGCGGTGGACTTCCACGTCTCTCTAAGGCTTGTGCACTGATCGTTCCGTTTATGGGCATGCTCTATTCGATCATCTGCCTCGTTGTCCTGGGGATGTACTGGGAGCGTATTCCGGCAGTTTTCTCTTTGATCATGCGCCACGCCTGGGATCCTAAGGCGGCTGCGTACGGCACAATCATGTACACCTTCATTCATGTGATGGTGACGGGCATTAAGCGCGCGACTTTTTCTAACGAAGCCGGCCTTGGAACTGCACCCATGGCGCACTCAGATACATCATCAACGGAGCCCGTCGCGGAAGGCTACGTCGCCATGCTGGGTCCACTCATTGATACGATATTGGGATGTACTTTGACTGCACTCGTGGTGCTGGTAGTTTTCCCTGATGGAACTCCAGCTCTTTCGGGCATCGAACTGTCGATTGCCGCCTTTGAGATTCCTCTAGGTTCTATTGGCCGCCATTTGCTGGGGATCTGCGTGTTGCTCTTTGCTTATGCCACGATCTTGGGCATGGCGAATTACAATCTCAAGTGCTGGGATTTCGTTTTTAAGGGCAAGCTTGGCGATTCTGTTTATCAAGGCTGGTATGCACTCACTATCTTCGCAGGTGCAGTGCTTGCGGCGCAAAACGTCTTGAACATGATTGATATCGCCTACGCACTCATGACGATTCCGAACATTGTTGCTACTCTCATTCTCGCTCCTCGAGTCAAGGCCGCTATGGCCGACTACGACCAGCGAACGAGTAAATGAAAGATAGCATCCGCCAACTAGAGTCTGAAATCACCCGTCACAAGGCCTTGTACTATCAAGGCCGTGCGGAGATTTCTGATGAGGCCTATGATCGCTTGGAAGAAAAACTCAAAAAACTCGATCCTGAAAACCCCGTTCTGCGTTTGGTGGGAAGTCCTACTGATAACTCAGCCGAGAAAGTCGTCCACCAAAAAAAGATGCTCTCGCTGGAAAAAACCTATGAGACTAAAGATCTCGTAAAGTTTCTCGAGCAGGGAAGCTTGGTCAGCGTGTTTAAGATTGATGGCTCAAGCTGCTCGTTGATCTACGAAAAGGGTCATCTCGTGATGGCCAAGACTCGTGGCGATGGTAGCCAAGGTGAGAATATCACCATGAAAGCGGCCTATATCAGCGACATTCCCAAGACACTCAAAGAACCAATCTCTATTGAAGTTCGCGGTGAGATCTTCTGTCGTGAATCGGCTTTCCATGCCATTGCAGAAGAAATGACGTCGCAGAAGCTTGAGAAGCCCACATCGCAGCGTAATATTGTAGCGGGTCTGCTTGGCCGCAAAGAACACATTACCTTTTCTCGTCACCTTAGCTTTCAAGCTTTTGATGTCATCGGTGCAAAAGTTAAGACAGAAGAAGAGAAACTGAAACTACTTGAGGCACAAGGCTTTGCTGTCCCTGAATGGGAAAAGCACACTTCTGAGAAATCGATTGAAAAGCGAGTCACTGAAGCCAAAGACTTCATGGCCGAAGGTGACTATCTCATTGATGGTCTAGTCTTTGTTTTGGATGATCTTCGCCTCCATGAAGAACTCGGTGAAACCAGTCATCATCCTCGCTATAAGTTGGCTTTCAAGTTCCAAGGTGTCACCAAGAACGCCAAGATCAACGAGATTACTTGGCAGGTGTCACGCAACGGTATTCTGACTCCAGTCGCTGAGATTGAACCTACAGAACTCTCTGGTGCTACCATCAATCGAGTGACACTCCATAATATGGGCGTTGTCGTCGATTTCTCACTTAAGCCTGGTGATGAAATTGAGATTGTGCGCTCAGGTGAAGTCATTCCCAAATTTCTCGCGGTCACCAAAAGCGTGGAAGGAAAACCCTCACTTCCTAAAAAATGTCCCAGCTGTAACGGTGATGTGAGGGCGGAAGATATTCGCCTTTTCTGTCTCAACGATGAATGTCCGGGCAAACAGCTGGAAAAAATCCTGCACTGGATTCGTCGGGCCAACATTGAAGATCTCAGTGAAAAGCGCCTGCAAGAGATGATCACCATGGGTCTTGTGGTGGATATCCCCGATCTTTATAAACTCACCGTTGAAAAACTTCTGACTC
>JBEIPE010000424.1:0-2029 GCA_040377215.1 Halobacteriovoraceae bacterium | reverse complement strand
CGTTTTTTCCAGCCGCTCACGTAGCTGCCGTACTGCAGATATGTGAAGGGAATGCCTGCTTCATTGAGAGCTTTGCGTGCTTTACGCACGAATGGATTGTGGGCCATGCCCACCACCACAACTTTATTACTGCTGACGGCGTTAGAAACTTCTTTCACCACATCTGCGTGATAAGCGCCAATAATCTTGGCCGCTTCTGGGAACAATTGATCATTTGCAAGTGTTACACGTGTCATTGGATTTCCTTAGTATGTTCGAACTGACGTTCGACTAATTTATGATAAGTTCCATGAGTTTCATTCATCAGTTCAGCGTGAGTGCCCACCTGAACCACTGTTCCGTTTTGCATGACAAGAATTTTATCCGCGCGCTTCACAGTGGAGAGACGGTGAGCAATGATCAAGGTCGTGCGTTTCCCCAGCAAACCTTCGAGTGCTTTTTGCACCAGGTGCTCGCTTTCAGCATCCAACGCACTCGTGGCTTCATCAAGAATCAAAAGCAAAGGATTCTTCAAAAGTGCCCGGGCAATCGCCACCCGCTGTTTCTGCCCACCAGAAAGCTGCACCCCGCGCTCGCCTACCAAAGTTTGATAGCCATCGGGAAACCCTGTGATGAAATCATGAGCGTACGCAAGCTTAGCCGCTTGAATCACTTCAGCTTCAGTGGCTTCTGGTTTTCCGTAGCGAATATTATCGAACAAAGACTCAGACACCAGCACCGGTTCTTGCGACACGAGCCCAATCGATTGGCGCAGAGTCGTCATGGAGTAGCTCTTCACATCCACGCCATCCACTAAGACACTGCCTTGTTGAACATCATAAAACCGCATCAACAATTGCACGAGCGTCGATTTCCCTGCGCCTGATGAGCCTACCACCGCGACGGTTTCTTGGGGAGCGAGCGTGAAGCTCACTCCATTTAAGACAGGAAATTCAGGGCGTGAAGGATAAGCAAAATGCACATCTTTAAATTCAAGACTGCCTTTAACAGGTCGCTCAGTTAGCGCGCCGTCATTCATGCCTGGACTCTTCTCAAGAATTTCAAAAATGCGCTCACTGGCCCCGAAAGCCGCCATGAAATCAGTCCAAAGACTGCCGAGCATCCCCACCGAGAATCCGACCGTCATCACATAAAGTAAAAATGAAGTGAGTGTGCCTACAGTCATCTCACCGGAGATCACCAGCGTGCCGCCATACCAAACGACAAACACTAATGAAGCGAGGCCTACTAAAGAAACCACATTAGTGAACTGTGCGATGACACTAATCTTCTCTCTAGAAAGTTGAAAGGATTTATTGAGCCGCTCGATGTAACGAGCTTTCTCAAACGGCTCTTGAGCAAAAGCTTTCACGGTCCGCACACCCGAGATCCCTTCTTCCGCGACACCCGACGACGCTGCGAGAGCGTCTTGGGTTTTGCGCGAGATCGCTTTTACTTTTTTTCCAAAGCGCGCACCGAAGAAACCCAACGGTGGAATGATCAACAGGATAAAAAATGTCAAAGTGGCCGAGGTCATGAACAACATGACCAAACCTCCCACCGCCTGCGCGAGGGCACGCACCAGCATCGAGATATTCACACTCAAGGCGTTTTGCAAAACAGCGGTGTCACTCGAAAGACGGCCCAGCAGCTCGCCAGTTTTTTGCCCATCAAAGAAGGCCATGTCTTGTGACAGGATTCTGCCAAAGAGATTTTCCCGCAGACGTTTTACGGTGCGCTCACCGGCCAACGTAAAGAAGTAGTAGCGCAGGGCCGAGGTCACCGACTGAATGATGAAGAGCCCCAGCGCAAAGAACGCCGCTGTATTCAACTGCGACTGGTCTTTCTGGGCGATGGCCTCGTCGATGATGCGCTTAATAGAGTGTGGGTAGGCCAGCAACGCAGCACTGCTGAGAGCGAGAAACAGCAATCCCCATCCCAGTAAAGGCCATTCGTTGCGACTTAATTGCAGAAGTTTCTTCCAAGTTTTCATAAACCATATGTAAGGTTTACTTTACATAATGTAAAGTTTAGTTTACATTGCCTTTAT
>JBEIPE010000048.1:0-12512 GCA_040377215.1 Halobacteriovoraceae bacterium | reverse complement strand
GGGTCTTCAATGAGGATATGACAATCCTCCGAGCGCCCGATGTAGGCCTCAAACCCGTCCTCAATCTCAGCATCCTTCCAGGAAGGCTCGCTGATCGGGATATTATTTTTTAAGACAGTTACTTTCACCTGGCTCTAACCCCAATTTACCTTCGAGTGTTTTCACATTTTCTTCCGCTGAGATATAACGTGCGTCTTCTTTATATTTAAAAAGGAGACGGATAATTCCACAGTAAGTCTTGATCGCGTTCTGATAGCGCAAACCTTCTTCATCGCGTTTGCCTTTAATGAACTCATCCGCAATAAACTTATCCAACTCTTCTTTGGATTTACGCAAATAGAAGTCGGCCAGGGGATCATTCGGATTTAAGATCAACGCCAAGCTAAACTCATCGATTGCGCGAAAATAGTTTCTTTCTCTAAACTCACGAAGACCACGTTGAAAAATGGTATTCATCTTCTGTTTCTGAGTCTTGTCATCGAGAAGCTGCTTCTGTCTTACGAGTTGCAAATATTCGTCGGTGACGTCTTTCACATCATTGGTGTTACTTTTCTTCTTCACCACTTCTGTTTTTTTACCGCCATCATCAAACAACATCAGGGCAATCCCTACGACAGCGATCAAACCCAAGAGAGCTGAGGTTTGTTTTTTAGGAGGCGTCACAGGACCTGAGAAATCTTCGTCGATCTTAGATTTCGCCGCTTTGATTGTTCCCTTCACTTCAACTTTGGCAAACTTATATACCGTCTGCCCGATGACGAGCTTGTCGCCTTCTTTCAGCTTGGTCTGTGAGACCTTCTGATCGTTCACGACGATGCCGTTCTGTGATCCGAGATCCGTCAGCACCCAGTCTTGACCGACTTTTGTAATCTCTGCGTGCTCACGCGAAGACTTGATATCGAGAACACGAATATCTGCTTTATCAGAGCGACCCAAGACGACACGGTTCCCCGTGAGGATGTAAGCATCCCCCTTCGTCTGTCCCGTAAGACACATCAAACGCCACCAAGTCCCCTCTTCCTGGGGCACTTCGAAGTGCTTCATGGCGAGTACGTTCTTCGACATGCCGATCAGTCCCCTTTCACAAATGTGATGTAGTAGGCCTTAGCAAACTTGTCGCGTCCCATGACGGCAACGACGTTCAGACTCATGTCCTTACCGCCGATTTCGTAATTTTCCTTCTGATTCACACCACCGTTATTCGCTGACTGATCGCAGAGATCAATCACCGTGGCGGCAAAGCCTTGGTCGCGAGCCGCATCCAACAAGCTCTGACCCTGTCCTGAGCTTTGACGAATACCAATGAGATCTTCCGCCTCGAGGTTCAAGCCTTGGATCAATTTGTCAGAATCCAGTACCATCACAGGGCCTTGTGAGCCTTGCATGAATTCGAGCATGGATCTCACATACGGGCCGTCTTCTTCGGCCGCCGCCATTTCTCCCGTGTCTGTATTCTGTAACTCTCGCAGTCGCTGTAACATGGAGTTGAGCGTATTGCGAAGTGGGGCAATCTCTTTAAATAAGTAAGGCGAATCGAGTTCTTTCTTTTTGCCACGAAGAACGTTTTCAATTTGCACGCGCAGTTCTTCCAGCGGTCTCACCGTCATGAAGTAGATAATGCCAAAGAAGAAAATAGCGACGACGCCACAGGTGACCAAGGATTCAAGATAGGCCTTCGAATTGGAAGCAGCTTGGGCCTGCAGAGTCCCCGGCTCGAAGTGAATGGCAATCACACCTACGTTTTCCTGTCGGCCTACTTTTACATCGTAGGCACGAATCAAACGACCAATACCAATCTTGTTGGCACCGAGCGGAGCGATCAACTCCTTCTCTTGATTGGATGGATCTTTATAAAAGTTCAGAGCATCGACCGAGAACGAATCATTGATATTTTTATTCAACTTACCAATTGGACGCACAATACGGCCGTCCATATCAAACAACTCATAGGAATCAACGCCATCGGCACTGTCCAAGAAGTTGGTTTCTAGCTTATCCAAATCCCGACGGGAGAGCGCCACGGAGTTGGCACGGGCCACTTCATCGGCATACTGTTTACCACGTAAAGCCACTTCCAAGATCAAGAGACGCTTGGCATCTCTGAGTACGGGGAAAATGGTCAAGCTGATATTCACACCGATGAACATAAACAAGAGAATGCCAAACAAGGCACTCCACTCGTACTGCTCGTTGAAGTTGTAGATAACTGGCATGAGTTTTTGCTTAAAGATCCAGATCATCTTTCCGCCCAAACTATCCGGGGCAGCCTCTTTGATCTCTAAATCAAGCTCACCTTCATCGTTATTCATCTTGGCGATTTTTTTCTTAACGATGATTTTCTTTTCTTCAACGTGCACGAGCTGGAAGATAACGTTGGGGAGAGCGATCTTATCGCCATCCTTCACTGTTAGCTTCTTGATGAGTTTTCCATTCACGAAAGTTCCGTTGGAACTTCCCATATCTTCAACGAAAGCCGTATTGCCGTTTACAGTCAGGCGCATATGCTTCTTGGAGACACCTTCAATCGCAATTTGATGATCCACTTCGACTGAGCGGCCTAACGTGTTTTCACCGTCATTGAGCACAATCTCTTGTCCACGAAGTTTCCCACCGACGGCAACGAGTTTGTACACTAGTTACCCCCCGAGATAAATTTAATGAGCATCGGTCCTGCAATGGCAATAAACACCGCAGGCATAATAAAGATGATCATAGGGAAGAGAATTTTGGTCGCCGCGGTGGCACCTTTCTTTTCCGCTTCGGATGATCTCTTTTGGCGCATCTCAACTGAAAGCTGCTTTAGAATCGGTGCAATAGAGGCACCCACAGAATCCGCTGCAATCAAAGTGGCGCAGAAGGAATTAATTGGAAGTACATCAATTCGCCATGCCATCTGACGAAGACCTTCGGCACGGCTTGAGCCGATCTTAGTCTCTTTAATCATGGTCTCAAATTCTTCCACCAAAGGTGAGCGCGGTGCCTTCTCAATAACTTTTTGAATAGCGGCCATGAAATCCAGACCCGCTTCAACTGAAAGCGCCAACATATCAACGATAAAGGGCATGCCTCTCATCATTTCATCACGGCGTCGTTCAATACGGCCCATCATCCAGAAGTTCGGATAGTAGAATCCCACCACCGCGAGAATCGGCAAAAGACCCATGTTCCACGTCTCTTCCAGAAGAACTCTGAGAATAATAAAGATCACCGGAAAGCCGATGATCAAGAAGAGCTTGAAGGCAAAGAAGTCTTCTGGAGTGAGTTCTTTTGTAAGGCCTGCATTAGCGAGCTTTCGGCGATATTTGGTTTTAAGATTTTGGCGCCCTTTCAACCCCATCACAATGGGTGTGAAATAACGCTTAAAGAATGGGCGAGAGAAGCGCAGAACAAAATCTGGCGTCTGTTGCTTCTTGTCGGCTTCCGCTTCTTCCAAGGCTTCAGCTGCTTTGAATTTATTTTCTTCGTCCAAGGTAGCGCGGGCCACCAGGAAAACAGCGAGTCCAATAAGAATGAGTGCCGCATAGTAAAGCGTACGACTACCGGCCTCACCAAAGAGACCAGCCGTTGGAGAGATTTTCTTATACGCGACCCATGTCGCATTCAAAGGTTTGATAACACAGTTTTCTTCATCTCGTTCTAGTCTGAGATCAAAAGGTCCATTGCGATCGAGGCCTAAACTGTCTTGTGACCAGGTGTTGTACTCTGATTTGATACTGAGAATTGAATTGGGCTGAAAGGTTTTTCCTTTCATGTAGGTGGTTGCGGTGAAGTAAGCGACACACTCGCGGAAGCCACGTTTTTTTTCTGCTGCACTTCTCTCTTTGTCTGTGACGACAGAGATGATTTGTAAGCGACCGAAATTTCCTAGATTCGTTTTGTAGAAATACACACTGTCGACCACAGCTTTGCTGAGGACGATAGGCTTGTCGTTGAAGCTCGCTTCTTTACTGCGAATACATGCTTCATCAATCGCACCAAAATCATCGGCGCAGCGTTGTGCAAACGCTGGTGACACGAACGCCCAACACAGCGCCCAGAGGCCTATTAAAAACCTTATTTCCATGAGTTGGCATACTCCTCTCTATTAATAGATTAACAGAGAAGGATGCAAGGGACCGAAATCGCGGGTGGAGGGCAAAAAACTCCGCTCAGGTAGGAATAGGTTTACCCTGCAAGAATGCCTGATAAATTTCCATCGCTTTTTTTGATTCCTGAGAATTGAAAGCGCTGGTGATCTTCGGCACGTAGATGGGCTTGTATTCCTTGAAGTTTTCTTGCTTCGAGCTTTCAACACGCCCAAGTTTCTCCAAAAACTTTTCTTTCTTGAGCTTTTTAGTCTTGAGCGCTTCTCTCAGGGATACCACGGCCTTGGCAGCATCCTCAGTCTTACGATAGAGCAGCATATCGGTACCGGCATCCATCGCCAAAAATGCCGACTCCTCTACTGAGAAACGATCGGCTATCGCCTTCATTTCCATATCATCGGTGATCACAATTTTGCTGAACTTGGTTTCATCGCGCAGGAACTGATAGGCCTTCGCCGATACAGTCGTTGGGAATTTCGGATCAATCGCATCGATCATGAGATGGCCCATCATCATAAATTCCGCTCTGCTTTTTGAAGCGCGCACAAATGGAAGAACCTCGCGCGTACGAAGTTCTGCAAGCGTTTCTTTGATGAACGGTAATTCGTAGTGGCTATCTTTGGCGGTGTTGCCATGTCCAGGAAAGTGTTTCGCGCAGGCCAGAACTCCGTTAGTCTGCAGGCCGCGAATCGCTGCGCTGATATGTTTTTCCACAGTATCGGCATCGTGACCGAATGAACGATCGCCGATGACTTGGTTTTCTGGATTTGTCCAAATGTCACAGACAGGTGAGAAGCTTAGATTCACACCACAAGCCGACAACTCGCGTCCCATGACGGCATGAACTTCAAAGGTCAGCTTCGGTGAATCCACCTTGGCAATTTCGTACATCGAAGGAAATTGCGTGAATCCCTTCTTGAAACGAACGACGCGCCCACCTTCGTGGTCGACAGCGATATACATTGGCCATTCATCTCTTAGTGACTGAATAGAATTCACAAGCTCGGCTAACTGCGCCGCATCTTCGAAGTTTTGTGAGAAGAGAACGACCCCACCCACCTTCTCTTCACGCAAGAACTCTTTCTCTTCTGGAGCAAGAGAGGTGCCTTTGATGCCGGTGATGATGAGGTTTCCTGGGTTTTCCATAGCGCGATCCTTTATATTTCTTCTGAATCTTGCTTCTCGCCAGGGGGGAGAAGACTGATGCCTTGTGAGGTCCAAAACATTCTAACAAATGTATTTTCAGGTGAAAAATGCAGGCTCAATGTTTGGCCGGCCACTTCTACGTTGTAGCGCTTATCCGACTTTTTCTTCCCTTCGGCCACAAGCGAAGCACTCGCAAAGGGAGAAGCCTTGAGGCCGTTGAAGTGCTCTTGATGATAGGGCCACGAGTCCCACACCAAAATGAACGAGAGTCTACGACGACCACTATCAGCTGAGACCAAGAGTTCTGAGAGCAAGAGGCATTCTGGTAATTGCGAGTAGAAACAGAAGATGCGGCCGGAAGGAATCTTGACCTCGCGCTTGCCCTGCCACTTCGTATCGGGACTATCCATGATGGCTTCAAGCACACGCTTTCTCGGATTCAATTTGAGTTGTGAGAAATACTTTTTCCCGTCGAGCCAGACTGTATGTTGTGAGAGTTCGGGGCGAACCGCTGTCACTCTCCCCTCTTGCGACTTCACGGATCCCACCGAAGAGATCGCGAAAGTCTTTTCCAACAGACGCTCGTTGCCTCCCGCCTCCGCCATAATTTGAACACGCGTGGCTAACTTGCCTTTGGCAAACTTCACTTCACGCGCATACTCAAACTGACCACTCACATCGTAATAGGCATACACTTGGGCATTGTTGCCCTTAAGTAATAAGTTTTGTCGCTGGCTTTTGCTGGCACAGCTCGTGAGGCTTAGAAGCATTGCTAAGACTAAGACAAATCTCATTTGAGAAATTCTTCAAACTCTTTGTTGGCATCCACAGAGCGCAACAAATTATTTATTTTCGCAGCCAACCTGCGTTCGATCTCTTCTGGTAGAGCTTCAAATCTGACGCCCACTTTATATTTTTTTTGCTGACGATCGCTGGTGCCGATCTGATCAACCACATAAACGATGCGGCAATCAGGGAAGATCAGTTTCTCATCTTCAAGGCTTACTTCAAGGTCTCTGAACGTTTCACCAGCTCGAAACCAATCCAATTCAGCTGGACCAATAAAAATCGACATCCCCGTCAACGACAAGTCCTGCACACGGATCCGTAGCCTATTCTGGTCTTCAGGAGAACGTTGCGGCTCGACGAGTTTCAAGAAGCTTTTGAACAGACCCGTTTGATTTGATTTGTTGTGAATGTTAACAACTTTCCCCCCTTCGTAATCAACCGGAAGTCTGAAGGAAGCTGTTATGTCATAGACGGGGTAGGCCAGCAGACGAAAGTTCTGTCGGCGCTCCGACTTATAGAACTCACCTGTCGCTTCGACGGTGACGTCTTCACGATCGGCCTTCGTGACTTTCGCTTTAAAGAAAAAGCTCACGCCTTTAAGATCAAATGTTCCAAGGATTTCTTGTCCAACACCAAGAACTTCAAGTTCTTGGTGCATGACGAGTTGATTCGTTTCTCTGTTGTAATCTTTGACCCGAAACGGTCGACGTTCTTTTTGCCCACGCTGCCAAAGAGTGCACTTCCCCTTGGCGGACGAGAGCTGCCACAGTTTGCTTTTCTTCTCCGACTCCGACAGAGTCGTGAAGTTTGTTCGTGGCTCCTGCGACATGCCCGTACCTTAGGTAAGTGTCGTCACCTGACGAAGAAGCGCCATGCTCTCAAGCGCCATACCGCAACCGCGAACGACGCAAGTCAAAGGATCTTCGGCCAAAGCGACAGGCAGACCCGTCTTCTCTTTGATCAAGATATCAAGGTTCGCAAGCATAGAGCCACCGCCAGCGAGGATGATACCGTTATCGACGATATCAGCGGCCAATTCTGGTGGAGTCTTCTCGAGAGAGATTTTAATCGCTTCAATGACTTCTGAAATTGGATCTGCGAGAGCTTCGCGGATTTCATCTGAAGTCACTTCGATGGTCTTCGGTGCGCCCGCGATCAAGTCACGGCCTTTCACTTCGTACGTCTTAACTTCATCATCAAACGGATAAGCGTTGCCGATAGAGATCTTAATCATCTCTGCGGTACGTTCACCGATCAAGAGTGAGTATTTCTTTTTGATGTAGCTCACGATGGCTTCGTCGAACTTATCACCAGCGACGCGCACTGATTTAGAGTACACGATACCGCCGAGAGAAATCACCGCCACTTCAGTTGTACCGCCGCCGATGTCGACGATCATGTTACCTGATGGATCAGTGATCGGAAGACCTGCACCGATCGCAGCAGCCATCGGTTCTTCAATCAAATAAACTTCGCGGGCGCCTGCTTGTTCAGCAGATTCTTTCACCGCGCGCTTTTCAACTTGAGTGATGCCGAAGGGGATACAGATGATGATACGAGGCTTGATAAGCTTCGAACCATTGAGGGATTTCTGAATGAAGTACTTAAGCATAGCTTGAGTCACTTCGAAGTCGGCAATTACGCCGTCTTTCATCGGACGAATAGCTTTGATAGAACCTGGCGTACGGCCCAGCATTTCCTTGGCCTCTTTACCGACGGCGAGAACTTTTTGTTCCCCGCGGAAGCCTTGGTGCACGGCCACGACTGAAGGTTCGTTAACGATAATGCCACGGTCTTTGGCATACACCAGTGTATTGGCGGTACCAAGGTCGATAGCTAAATCATTTGAGAACCAATCGAGTACTTTCTTGAACATCGTAAATTCCTTAGTTGATCACCACTTGTATTGTCGGATCGCTTCACCACGTTCTGCGATGTCGGCCATAATCTCAATGCCGAGCTCGATATGCAGATCCGTGTAGTTTCTAAACACGCTATTCGCGCTTTTCTTCGTTTTAATTCCGCCACGCTGAAGTGGCATATCACTAACTAGTAACAGGGCGCCCACACTCACTTTACTGGCGAATGCAGTCACAAAAAGAGCCGCCGTTTCCATCTCAACTGCGATGGCGCGCTCTTCGTATAATGTCTCTTTGAAGTTCTCGTCGAATTCCCAGAAGCGTAGGTCTGTTGAGTGTACCACACCTGTGCGGTAATCAAGACCATGTTCTACTAATACTTGGCTGGCGAACTTTTGAATTTTGAAAGTCGGCAATGCGGGCACTTGCACCGGCATGAAGTGCACTGAGACACTCTCTGAACGAATTGAGCCAATCGGCAAAATGAAGTCGCCTACTTTCAGCTCATTGTGAGTTCCACCGCACATTCCGAGGAACAAGACGGCCTTAGGCTCAACTATCGCCAAAAGCTCCATAACCAGCGCGGCCATGGCACTTCCGATACCAAACTCCACAATCGTCACTTTCGCTGAAGCCGATGAAGCAGCCGCAAAGGCAGAGCCTTTGGTCGCAACCGCATCAGGTAAAAGTTTTTGAAAGCGATCGAAGTAGTAATGGAAATTCGTAAGAATGATTTGCGGTTGGAAGTCAGTGAAGTCGTGACCGGTGTAACGCTCCAACATATCGAGCGCAATTTTGCGTTTCGCTACATTGGCATACACGCGCTTTGCACGCACCGCTTGTGCGCGCGCAGAAAGCTTGAAGCTCGGCTTCTTTGTTTTTTCTGTCACACGCTTAATGAGCGCTGACTTACTTAATTTTTTAGTCTGCTTTTTAGGCGCGGCTTTTTTCTTCGCACTCGCCTTACGAGCTTTTTTCTTTTCGGCCATGGGTGTTATTTTACCTTTCGATTACCCAAAAATTTATCATCCCCCCCCGCTAACTACAAGATTTTGTCGGGATTTCTCTTTGTCCGACTAAAACACTTCAACTCAGAGTTGATATGGCCTGAACTATCGAGCGAAGCTAGAATGGACCTTCACTCGAGGTTCACCATGGATGAGAAAGATAAATTCCCTTCTAGTTTTGCTGGGACTCAATTCGAGAAGTACGTCGATCGTAAAGAGATCCGCACTATCGTAGAGACGCTAGGACACACCATCTCTCAGAAGTACGCAGGGCAGGATTTGGTACTCATTGGTGTTCTCAAGGGCAGCATGACCTTTATGGCCGACCTTGTGCGTGCGATTCATGGTGTGCGCGTCTATGTGGATTTCGTGAAACTTAATGCAGTGGGACGTAGCAAAGAATCAGCTGGGACCATCTGCCTATCGAAAGATCTCACCACCAACTTAGTTGATCGCAACGTGTTAATTGTGGAAGAAATTATCGATACCGGCCGCGCGTTAAGCTTTTTGAAGAAACGACTCCAACTCGCTTCACCGCGCTCAGTAGGCGTTGTGACGCTTTTTGATAAGCCCTACAAGCGCGCTGTGCCTGTCACAGCAGAACTCATCGGCAAGAAACTCGATGATGCCTTCGTGGTCGGCTACGGTCTTGATTTGGAAGACTATGGAAGAAATTTTGAAAATCTCTTCCAGCTTCGTTATCCCAATTAATTACTGAAGCTCGCCTTCAAAGATTTTTTTGATCTCGCCGTTCCTCATCACGAGTGGCTGCATCTTCTTAATCCATAGGCCATCCACCAAGCTCCAATCCGTCGACATACCTTTCAGATTCGCCAGATCACGCATCTGCTTATCGAAGGCTGCACGTTGGCTAAGACTGGCATCCTTGATGAGTTGGGTGGCCAACAGAGCGCCGTCGTAACCCACGCTCTCGAGCAAGGTAGGAACTTTGCCGTGAGTCTCTTGGAATTTTTTGTAGAACTCTTGATTGATGTCACCTGGATCTTCACCTACCAGGTAAAGCTTCCCGATATTTTTCTGCTCATTCACGAGAGATCGTGAGGCCCAGCTTGGCCCACCGAAGATGTTCATGTTTTGAGCATCGTAGTAACCGAACGTCGGCAAGAGTGACAAGGCTTCGTGAGGATAAGACGCTACGAAAACCCAATCAAAATCGATCGCCGGCGGAAGATTTTGAATACGACGAATGGTTGTGCGTTCGTGGGTGTATGTCTCACGGAAGATATCGAGTTCTTCTGAACGCTCCCGTGGAAAACGTAACCCTAAAAAGTGCTGAACGGTGTCGCGGAAATCCAAAGTGTTTTTGGGGTAAGCCGCTACGGCTGAAATCTGCATGCCACGGCTCAGGGCCGCACGCCAGAATTCATCCGCGTAGGCTTTGCCGGCTTCACCTTGTGGATAGATCACGCCGACACGTTTACCGAAACGAGAGAGCATCTCGTCCGAGACCAAAGCTGCAACTTGGCTTTCGATCGAGCCTTGGACTTCAATCAACAAATGGTTTTTTTCTTCACGGGGCAAATGAACCGGCGCTAAAGAAATGTAGAGCACGCCCCACTTCTTCGCTTCGAGGTATTCTGCTTTGGCACTCTCCGGAAACAAGCCACCAATGATCAAGGGAACTTTATGCTGTTGAATCAAATCGCGAACGGCCTGGGTTCCTACCGCTGGAGAATCGAAAGAATCTTTCGTGTAGATCTCCACTTCACGGCCAAGATCAACTGATTTCAAAGCGGCATCAAGACCCAACAGGGCTTTCTGACCGAAGCTTCCCTTCTCGCCTGTGAGAGGGAGGATCACGCCGATACCATCCATGGAAAGACGAGTTGAACTATCCAAGCGCTGTTCGAAGTCTTTCACAAACGTCATGACCTGCGGCTGATTGCTGAAGCGATCAGACAACCAACTCACCACATCACGGGCACCACTGGTGTCGCCTTTGAAGTAGCGAGTCTCGGCTTCTAGTTGGCCGAGGTAGGCCATCGCCAACCACTTCTCTTCACCGTAAGCGTCGAGCAATTTCATCTTGGCGCGGTCATCGAGATTTTTGAACGAGAGGTTCAGACGTTCTTTGAGAATAGAGTCCTGCACTTCACTGATGCTTTTGGCGTCCTTGAGAAGCATGACGGACGTTTCAACGATTTCGTAATGACGTTGGTACTTCACCGCCCACGCAAGTTTGAGTTGCGCGTATTTCTTGATCTCGTTTTCCGGCAAAAGCTTCGGTTGGATTTCATCCAACGCCGTTTTGAGTTCAGCGTACAGACCCTGCTTGAAGCGGGCACTGGCGATGTTCAACCAAACCTGCGCTTCCAGTGTGCTGTCAGACGGCACATACTTTTTAGCTACATCAAAATTGGCGAGAGCTTTTTCCCATTCACTCTCAGAGAAAAGCACCACCCCTTTGAGGTTGTACTTCATGGCCTTTTCAATCGGCTCAAGTGTGTCATCCGGCAACTCACCCAAACGTGCGATGGCTATTTTGGGTTGACCTTTACCAAGGGCCTCACGGGCCTGATCAATTTTTTGCTGAACCACTGGGCGCACTTGGGGTGCTTCCGTAGGACGAACGGGTTTGCTAGAGCAACCCTGCACAAAAATGAGAACGGCGAAAATGAGAGTTAAAAAGCGCATGAGCGGTACCCCGGAGCAAATAAATAATGCCCTAGTGTACCGCTCGCGATGGACTTATTGGAAGAGGTCTTTCACTCGATCAAAGAAACCGCGAGTCATAGGATTACTCTGGTTTTCTTCTAACGCTGCAAGGCGCTCAAAGAGCTCTCTCTGTTCGCTTGAGAGCTTATTCGGAGTCTCGACATGAATAGAAATGATTTGATCACCAAATCCATAGCCGCCGAGTTTCGCAATGCCCTTGTTTTTTAGTCGCATTTTTTTGCCGGACTGCGTCCCAGAAGGAACTTTCATAGAGACACGGCCACCGAGTGTAGGAACTTCGATTTCCGCCCCTAAAGCAGCTTGAGAAAAGCTGATCGGCACTTCGCACACAACATCAAAACCTTCGCGTGAGAAGAACTCATGGCTCTTCAAACGAATCAGAACATAGAGATCACCGGCCGGACCGCCGTGCATCCCACCGTCACCTTGACCCGAAAGCTTCAAGCGTTGACCTTCATCAATCCCCGCAGGGACTTTCACACTGAGAGTTTCTTTTTTACGAGTGCGACCATGACCATTACAAGTGGTGCACGGATCTTTGATCATCTGGCCTGAGCCCTGGCACTTAGGACAGTGTTGAGAAATCGTGAAGAAGCCTTGCTGACGACGAACTTCACCATGACCGTGACACATGTCGCACGTGGTTGGGCTTGAGCCTTTCTTCGCTCCGCTACCGTGGCAATCGCCACACACGACGGCTTTGAGAATAAGCATTTCTTTTTCGACACCGAAAGCCGCTTCTTCAAACGTTACTTCCATATCGGCCTGAAGATCCTCACCCATCTGCGCACGTGAACGTCCGCGCCCACCGCCGCCGCCACGACGGCCGCGACCGCCCAGCATTTCGCCGAAGATATCGCCAAACATATCGCCGAGGTCGCCGAAGTCTCCTCCGCCGAATCCGCCGCCTGGGTGTCCACCACCCTGGC
>JBEIPE010000178.1:0-6194 GCA_040377215.1 Halobacteriovoraceae bacterium | reverse complement strand
CTGTCGGCTTTGGTGGCGGCAAAGTTTTTTTGCTGCCCTTAATCCAGAACGCAATTCCGGCGGCAACGATAGCAAGCAACAAACCTAGCAAGAGGGCTTCCATAAAATCCTTTCTTTAATGGCGAGGATTAGAAACTAGAGCGGGGGCGATAGTAAAGGGCCAGATAGTCCCAGACCATGCGCGCTGTTGCGCCCCAGAGGATGTGAGTCATTGAATTGTTATTTTTTTGATCAACATAACGACCCGCTGTGATGGGCGTCATAAAAACATAGTGCGGTTTGCGACCGTTAAACAGGCCCCAACTCCAACGATCAGGATGATTGAGTTCACTCCACGGCACGGCTAACAAATTATTCCATTCACCGTTCGAAACGGCTTTTGTCATAAATTCATCAAGGGGAATCAACAGGTCAGCGACCACGGGAATAATCGGCTGCAGCCGAGCGGTATTCACTGGATGTAAAAGTCCACGACAGCGAATGGTGTCGTCACTCAAGCCACTCTCTTCGGTGTACTCACGCTTGGCCACTTCGAAGGGATGCGCCTCTGTTGGCTTACGATGACCGCCAAAAAAAGCCATCTGCCCAGCATGAGTCGGCATGGTAAGACTGCGTTTAATCAAAATGAGATGAGTTTCAGTAGTCAATAAAACGGAAGCACCGGACCATGACCAGGTGGTATCAAAAGCAGGAAAATTCAATTCATGCGTCGTCGTCATCAGTTTGAACTTATACAGGCCCTGCGTCAGTTCTTCCAGGAGAAAGGCTTCCTGGAAACCCTCACACCACCCCTTGTCCAGAATCCTGGCATGGAGACGCACATTCATCCTTTCCAGGCGTTCTCAGTACGTGAAGGGCAGAAGCGCGATTTGTATCTCCATACTTCGCCGGAGTTTTGTCTCAAAGAGTTGTTAGCCGATCACGCTGCCGAAGGCCTGTCACAGATTTATAATCTCTCTTACTGTTTCCGCGACGAACCCACCTCGCCCATTCATCGTCCGCAATTTCTGATGCTGGAATGGTATCGCTTGAACAAACGCTATGAAGCGATCATGGATGATGTGGAAGAGCTACTCACATGGTGTATCAGCAAGACTCCGGCTCCATTGCGCGCAGAGATTAAGGGCCAAAAACTCCAGCGTCTCACCATGGAAGAACTGTGGCTTGAAACAGTTAAGCGCAGTCCTCTTGATTTTCTCAATGCCACTGAATTGCGTGCATTAATCAAAAAAGATTTTCCAGACGTTCCACTGCCCTCGGTAGATTTAGCTTGGGATGATTTATTCTTTTTACTTTATCTCAACAAAGTCGAACCGCAGCTGCATCGCTGGCCAATGCTGCTAGTGAAGGAATTTCCTGCTCCACTCGCCGCACTTTCTACTCTCAAGGCAAGTGACTCACGAGTCTGTGAACGCTTTGAAGTTTATATTAATGGGATTGAGTTGTGTAACGCCTATAACGAACTCACTGACCCAGATGAGCAGCGGCGCCGTTTCACAGAACAAGCGCAAGAAAAGAAATCTCTCTACGGATATCAGCTTCCCGCACCAGAACGGTTTTTGAGTTCATTGGATCGCGGACTGCCACCGAGTGCGGGAATTGCTCTCGGTGTTGAGCGTCTGCTGCACTCACTCTTTGAAGTCGAGAATCCGTTTTTCTACTGAGCGTCCTGTAATCCATTCATCACAGTCTGCAGCTTAATCACGGCATCTGATTTGATGTGCTGGAGATGGGCCTTCTTCGCCCAGTTCAAATGCACTTGAGCATCAGGATTCGCACGGATGGTGCCTTTCCAGATATTCGGAAACTCCGTTGCGAGTTGCGCTGACATCACCGCATACCACACACGAAAGTCTTCTGGTTTTGCTTCGAGAGCATCAAACATTTCTAATACTTTTTCAGTCACCACTCGCTTGATGAAAAACAAGTTCCCTTGCTTCAAAGCTTCTTCACTAAAGGCTAAGGCGAGATACTTCTTAGTAAAAGCCTGGGTCCAGGTCAGTAGTCTTGTAGATGGCTGTTCTTCATAACTCTCAAGCGAAGCGTACACATCATCCAAGACAACTCCGCGGTAAACACCTTCACGTGTTCCACCGCCCTCAAGTACGTTGAGCCACTTCGCCAAATCTTCTTCACGGGCAGGAGCACGGCGAGTCGCTTGAAAAAGTTCTTTGAGATATGCCACTTCGTAACTGCGACGTTTTTCAGCTGGAAGAGCGTCGAATTCTTTACCTTGCTTACGTAACTCAGAATCCATTTTGTAGACTGAAGCATCGGTGTTTTTACGTTCAAGCTTCGGCAAAGCCGGTAATGCCATCTCGGCTGGACCTGGTGGAAGAGGAGCCGCGCCAAGAAGTCCGTCCGTGCCCTTCTCACCGATAATTTTCATCAACAGCGGACGAACCGATGCTTTCCAGCCAGTTTCAGGATAAGCATCTTGTGCCAAAGCTTGGAAACTTATAAGAGCAATACTGAGTAAAACGATCAATCTCTTCACGGGCCCATCCTTGTTAATGTCTCTATGGTAAAGGCAATCGGCCGTTCTCATAGGAAAAAATCACCTTCGCGCCCAAGATTTGAAAAGAGGCTAGAATAGGAGGACTAGAGGGGGCAGGATGCTCGACTTTTTCCGTTCTAAAAAAAGCCAAACCACAGACACCACAGCAACTGAAACCCGTGAGTTGCTGCAAGATATGCTGAACAAGATTGATCTTCGTTTCAACGAACTCTCGGCGCAAGTCCGTGAGGTTGAACTTTGTGTGAAAGACTTGGAAGTAAAACTTCTCACGAAAGATCTTCGAGACAAGCAGCAGTTAGGTGCCCTTCACTACAAGCTCCATGAGCGTGTGAATCCCAAAGCAGAACGCGATATTGAAGGCGTTGAATTAGAGCTCGCGCTTAAGAAACGTCTCTCGCGCGATCAATAATTACTGAATGTCGACAATGCGACCAACGAGGTCGTAGTCCAAGACTTCTGTGATCTCGACTTTCACGATCTCACCGGCCTTGGCCATACCATCATTGATAATTACTTTGCCGTCGATGTCTGGAGCCTGACCGGCGTGACGACCTTGCAACAACAAGTCAGTCTCTTCGTGAACGCCTTCAACCAAAACATCAATTACTTTGCCGACGTATTCTTGATTCAATTCACGCGCAATCTCTTTCTGGGCTTCGTAAAGAGCTTCGAAACGAGCTTCAATGACTTCCTCGGGAACTTTTCCGCTCAAGCGAACCGCTGGAGTTCCCTCTTCGTCTGAATACTTAAACACACCGAGATGATTGAAGCGGGCAGCTTTAACACCTTCAAGCATAGCCTGGAAGTCTTCTTCAGTTTCACCAGGGAAGCCTACGATTACAGATGTGCGAAGAACAATGTTCGGCACATGTTCGCGCAAACGAGCAATTTTAGAATGGATCAACTCTCCGGTCGCGCGACGATTCATGCGACGAAGAACACCATCCGCAAAATGTTGAATCGGCATATCGAGATACTTAGTGATTTTCGTTGAACGCGCCATCAACTCCATAACGTCTTCTGTCAGATCATCTGGGTAGAAGTAAAATACGCGGATCCAGTCAACGCCCTCAACTTTCTCAAGCTCTGAGAGAAGTTGGTAGATCATCGGGTTCTTGCCTTCTTGCTTACCGCCGCCTTCAAGATCAACTCCGTAGTCTGAGAAGTCTTGTGAGATCAAATTCAATTCACGCACGCCTTGCGAAGCAAGGTTCTTTGCTTCTGCCACCAATGAATCAACTGTGCGAGAGCGCAATTTACCGCGCAATGTAGGGATGATGCAGAATGTGCAGTTACGATTGCAGCCTTCAGAAATTTTCAACCAGGCCATGTAGCCAGGAGAAGTATTGAGGCGTGGATCAAACTCAGTGTGAATGTAGCGTGGGATTTCTACGAAGCTCTTCTTATCAAGCTTCCCTTCATCGAGGGCCTTCAAGAGAGGAACGATCTTATGATATTCCCCGGTACCGATGAACATATCAATTTCCGGCATCTCGCTTTCAAGTTCGCCATGATAACGCTGGGCCATGCATCCGCTCATCACAAGCGCTTGGCATTTTCCATCAACTTTAAATTCCGCTAAATCCAAAACGGTATCAATCGATTCACGTTTCGCTGCTTCAACGAATGAGCAGGTGTTAACAATGATGACTTCTGCGTCTTCCGGTTGTTGCGCGATGGTGAAACCATCGAGCTTCAAGTGACCAAGCATAACTTGTGAGTCGACCAAGTTTTTTGAACATCCAAGAGATGTGAAAAACAGGCTCTTCTGCTTGAACAAACCATCATTTGAAACGATAGACATGGGAACTCCGCTTAATGTGAATCACGGGTTTTTAGCCCCCTACGAGGGAAAAGTCCATGAAGAGACCCCTCGCAGAGGGTAAACTTTACAGACTTCGGGCCCTAAAATGCCATTTACTGCTATAAGAACGGCTCATTTATAGTGGGATTTGCGCGGGGGGCGGCCATTGGCCGCGGCAGTGATGCGTGCCCTAGTCTTTCAGATAGAAACAGCCCATAGATTCACGGTTCCGCAAAGAGGCGTCCACCACCATATGGGCGACTTCAATACCGTTCCGTAGGCCAATTAGGCTGTCGTCGAGCACAGCATTTTTATAGAACTTGCCCACTTCATCTTGCAGTTCACGGAACATGGCACGCGCCCGCGCGAGACGGTTGCGTGAACGGATAATTCCCACGTAATTCCACATACTCTGTTTCAATGTGGATTGATCTTGGTTCACAAGCGAGAGATCCACTTCTTCACGACCCAACTCCCAACCCTTCACACGATTGGCATCGTAGGTTGAGGTATCTGTCACCCTTGCAAGAATATCTTCAGCCGCGACATAACCAAACGTCAGGCCTTCCAACAGCGATGTAGAAGCGAGGCGATTCGCTCCATGCAAACCCGTGCAAGCGACTTCACCGACGGCATAGAGGCGATGAAGATTGGTGCGGCCCTGCAAATCCGTTTTCACCCCACCACAAGTGTAGTGAGCGGCAGGAACCACAGGAATCGGGTGCTTGGTTATATCAATGCCATTTTCTAAGCAGTGAGCATAAATCGTTGGGAATCTTGTCTTGAGCCAGTCAGTCGGCTTGTGGCTGATATCCAAGAAAACACACTCGGCTTTCGTGGTGATCATCTGATCAACGATGGCGCGCGATACAATGTCACGAGGCGCGAGCTCTGCGTCTTCGTGGTATTGCTTCATGAAGGCCTCACCGGCATTATTCACTAAGCGGCCGCCCTCTCCACGTAGCGCTTCTGAAATCAAGAATCGACGATTCGAGGCACGATCGTAAAATGTTGTCGGATGGAATTGAATGAACTCCATGTTCGACATAAAAGCACCCGCTCGTTTTGCCATAGCATGGCCATCACCGCGAGCACCTTCTGAATTTGAATTATGCGAATAAAGAGCCCCAATACCGCCAGTAGCAAGCACGGTAAACTTCGCCATCACCTTACGAACGATGCGAGCTTTTTGATCCCACAAATAAGCACCGACGACTTGGTCTTCTTCATAGCGCTGGCTAATGTCGATACCATGGTGAGTGGGCGTGATGAGATCGATCGCTGTGTGCGACGTAAGAAATGAAATCGTAGGAAAACGAGTGCGGTCATCAAGATGGTTCATCATGGCGATCTGAATCGCCTTGCCCGTCATATCACCGTTGTAAATAATGCGATCGCGGGAATGAGCCGCTTCACGAGTGAACAGCAACTCTCCATCATTGCCATGGGCAAAAGGCGTATGGACTTTATCTAGCAAGATCTCTTGAACGATATCACCAGACCGTTGGGCCAGCAGTTCGGCTGCGGCGAGATAGGATGTACCTGCACTTGCCTTCATGATGTCTTTAACCAGGTCTTCACGCTCAATCTTCTCATCACCGCTAAAGATGATGCCTCCTTGCGCCCACATCGTATTCGTGATTTCCGGACGCGACTCGCGCGTGACAATCGTCACACTGAATCCTTGCTCGGCTAACTTCATCGCCGTCGTAAGACCAGCGATACCTGTGCCCATGATGAGAACGTCTGTTTGAAGATCGCTCATACAGACTCCGGTTGGAACTTAAACGATATATCCACCGCTTTGGGGAACTGAGTGATGGCACCACTGCTGACAGCGTCTACACCAGCAATCATGACAGACTTCACCGT
>JBEIPE010000342.1:0-2957 GCA_040377215.1 Halobacteriovoraceae bacterium | reverse complement strand
TGTGATGAACGGAATAACCGAGCAGGAGATTCAGGATTTCCTTCTGAAAACAGAAGAGTTCCTGTCCGACCTCCCTCTTCAGGAGCGCGAGACGGCCATGGAAGAGTGGCGGGTCCAGTTACGCGCTTATGTCCAGGCAATGCCAGGCGTTGATTTCACCCGTTTAAAAATGGCCCTGGGCGGGCCTCGAGGTGCCGCCAACTTCATCCGTTTAAAACAAAAAATCCCGCTGCAATACGGTTCCGGCCCAGGCATCAAGCGCGCGGTGGTCATGACCACCGTGGCCGGTGTGATCGCTTTTGTTTTGTTGATAGGTTTTTTGTGGTGGAAGTTCACCCCGATTTTCTCCTTTAAAGAAGATCGCGTGCAGGTCCTTGGCGGTTTGATCGATATCGATGGCCAATTGGGCCAAGTGAAATTCGGTGACCAATACGAGTTCTCCGACTCACAATTCAAAAACGTTTTCGAAGGCACCTACGAAATTCCAGCTGAAGGTGTTGAAGATGTGGTGATCGAGTTTGATCGTGGTCAGATTGAAATTACCTACACACCCGATCCACGGATCGTGTGGAACTGCAAAGTCTCAGCTGAGCCAGGTGAAGGTTTTATCCGTCAGGAAAAAGAAGCCATCATCATGAATCTTAAGTCGGTGGGCGGCACAGACTGTGAAGTGAAAGTGCCTTCTCGCCTCACTCACACCATCAGTGGTGATGCCGGCAAAGTTGATATAATCGCACCGACCAACGACACCTTCGTACAGCTAGGTAATGGAATTGTTGTCATCGCGCCAGATTCTGAGAATTCTTATCGTTTCGATCTCAAGGTCGGACAAGGTTTAGTCGATCCGTCCTTCAACTCGCTTTCCAGTGAAGATGGAATCGAAATCAAGGTTGATTTAGGTAATGGTAGTGTTCAGAAAAAATAGCACCGCATTTCTTCTTCTCACTTTGGTGAGTTTGAATGTTTTTGCAGTGGGCCCGCACACGGACCATGATGTCCCCGTGCTTTGGCCAGAAGACCAAGAGCGCTTGGTCACTTACGCCAGTATGTTTGAAGGCTCACCCTACTCGTTCGGCGCTCGTCGCCCGAGTTCGGAAGACTGCTCATCTTTCATTCAAAAAGTCTTTTCTCTCATCGGTGTGGAGTTGCCACGCTCATCTCGCGAGCAGGCCACAGATCCGCGCTTCTTCGAAGTGTCTCGCGATGAGCTGCGCTCGGGAGATCTGGTTTTCTTTCGAAATACCTATCGTCGTGGCGTCTCTCACGTCGCCTTCATGATTGATCCTCAGACCATGATTCATGCTTCTCCAAGAGACAAACAAGTCGCCAAAGCTTCGCTGACACCGAGTCATCCGCTCTGGAAGAAAATCCATTCTGTGCGTCGCTGGAAACAGTCGATGGATGGCGACGAAATGAAGCCGCGCTTCTCTTGGGAAGACAAGATCTAGAGAACAATCCGTTCGAGTTCACCAAATGTTCTTGGCTGCATCAAGGTCTGCGCTAAACGCGCGAAGTGTGATGTCACATCCGTGGTACAAATCTGCAATGTGGATTTATTTCCGGCCGGTGCCGCGCCACCGTGAGTGGAAAAATGCGTCTTCATAATTTTGGCCAACACGTCACCGGATTCAATCAACGTCACACCAGGGCCAGTGACTTGGGCGATGTCCGCCTTGAGCATCGGATAGTGGGTGCAGCCCAACACTAACGTATCAATCCCCGCACTCATAAGAGGCGCCAAGTATCTTTTGGCCATGAGCTGAGTGACTTCATCATTCACCATCCCTTCTTCGGCCAGAGGCACGAAGAGCGGGCAGGCCTGCTCATACACGTTCACATCCGCACGCAAAGCTTTGAGTGTTTTCTCGTAGGCATGGCCTTGCACCGTTGTGCTGGTGCCGATCACGCCCACTTTGTTGGAACGGGTGGCATTCAAAGCCGCTGAGGCGCCTGGGCCAATCACGTTAAACAACGGCAGCCCGGCGAAGCTCTCTTCTTTCAAGAACACCGTTGAGGCCGTGTTGCACGCGATGATGAGCATCTTCACATCACGCTGCTTGAGGAAATTCAGAATCTGTTCGCCGTACTTACGAATGGTCTCCGGTGATTTGTTGCCATAAGGCAAACGGGCCACGTCCCCGACATAGAGAAATGATTCTTCGGGAAAGGCCTGGGCAAGACTCTTGAGAACAGTCAGGCCGCCGAGACCCGAGTCGAATAAACCAATGGAGCGTGAATCAGGTTTCATTTTTTTTCCGACGAGGAAGGCGACTCAAGATTTTTTCCTGATAAGGCGCCGTGAACGTTTTGATTTTTTCTAACAGCTGGGTTTGGCCCTGACGAGTTTGCAACATGGTGTGCTCGCCGACTTCTTTCCAGAAATCCCCTTCCCACACAGCAGGATAAGTGGTTTGCGATTGCAAGAGGGCTTCGCGCATCGCCACTTCCAACGAACGGGGACGAATGTCTGGGAAAAGTTCTTCTGCTTTGGTGTCTGTCACCACCGTTGGATGCGAGAGCGAGAGGAAAAGTTTTTTGCCCACATTGGCAAATTCCGGCAAGACCAAATCAATCAAGGGCAGCATCACACGTTGGTCCATGGCCGGTAACAAAAATTTCGGACGACTGATTTCTTCAATTTTGTAAACGATGTCGAGAAGATCGCCATAAGGCACCACTTCCGGTGCACCAATTTCAACGATGGTGTGACCGATGACTTGCACTTCCAAAGCGGCCAGCAAGTACGCCATCAAATCGTCCATGGCAATGGGCTGACAAGGAGTCTCTAACCACGGCGCAAAAGGGCGAACCGGCAATCGCTGCGAGAGTGCTTTGATCATTTCGAAACTTGTGGATTGCGCACCTAGAACAATGGACGCACGGAATTCAATGGAGGCCCCGGGAATAAGTCCGATGATTTCACCCACGAGATGGCGACTGCGCAAGTGAGCTGAGAG
>JBEIPE010000302.1:0-3514 GCA_040377215.1 Halobacteriovoraceae bacterium | reverse complement strand
TCGACGACATGGCCAAAGGTGTGACGGTTGCTGAGATGGAGCAAAACTTCCGTGACGGAAAGGAAGTGGGGATTTTTGCTGCGACCAACTGGATCGTGGGGTTCCCGTCAGAAAGACTGCAAGACTTCTCGGAGAGCATGACGTTTCTCTGGCGTATGAGAAATATGAACATTAACAGTATTGGTGCTGGTGTTGGGATGGCCGTCGGGCCAGAGACCATCGTTGGACAAAATACTGAGAAGTTTAATGTCAGCGCGCAGAAGTATCAAGGCCACTGGATCACCAAAGATCTGACTATGGGTGGCACCCATGTCATGACTCGTGTGAAGACCTTTGCCATTTTCCTCGATCTCATGCGCGAATGCACTGAGCTTGAATTTGGTTACCCCATTCGTGAATCACTCGCTCGCGAGCACTATGTGATTAAGCTGGATGATCCAAAGACCATTCACGAAGTTGAGTACGAGCAGTTTGATTTCAACATCATCAAAACCAACCTGAATCCCTTCGCCGACACTCTGGTCAACGAGATGTGGCCGTTCTTTAGAATGCTATGGCGCATACGTGGTGGATACAGTGCGCTCATCAAGTTCAACCCTGAGATCGATCTTAAAGAATTCGGCAGCCAGTTCGGCCCAGGGATGTACAACGCCGTGTTTGATTTCAAGATTGACGAGGCGGGTAACTGGAAAGCAGATTTTGATTATAAGTTTGAGCAAGTCGACAATCCGTACGACGACAGAGAGAGACCGCCCCACGGACGCAAAGGCCCGTTCTATGCGCAAGACTACAGCCGTATGAAGTCCAACACAGCGGCTCGAGCGAGAAAGCTTGCGAAGCCCCATTGGGGAGATGAAGGTCGATCAGGTGAAGACTTCACGCAATTGCTGGAAGAAGAAAGGATCTTGAACGCTACGATTGATCTTTCTTTCTCACACCATTACGTCAACGCGGGTAAGTGGGAACGATAGCCTTTAATCAAGCGCCTGGAGTGTCTTCCCCGCATTCACCACCTGACGGCTGCGGATGAGTCCATCGAACTCAGGAACATCTGTTCCATTCTCCATGATGAGTTCTATCACTTCTTTGGCGGCAAGACCGCGATTCACTCCCCGCACGAGGGCCACCAAACCAGATACCACCGGAGTCGCCATGGATGTACCGCTCATGCGATCGTAAACGGCATGAGTGCTATTACAATTGGTTGTGCAGTTTCCGGGCACTGTCGACAAAAGGCCTGTGCTATCTCCGCCTGGGGCGGCCACATGAACACTGCGCCCACCGAAGTTTGAATAGGTCGTGAGTGTATTCGCACGATCCACAGATCCTACCGCCATGAGATTGTCGCTCTCAATGCTAGCTGGCCAAACTGGCTGATCGTCGTTGCAATCACCAACACTGTCGTCGCCGCCGTTTCCGGCCGCCGCCACGATGACAACGTTGCGCTCACGGGCCAAGCCGATATAACCAATGAGTTCGTCGAGTGCTGAACCAAGCTGGGCCGCACCTGAGCCACCGAGAGAAAGATTAATAACATCCGCACCATTTTCTACAGCGTAGAGAATGCCTGCAGCGATACTGGCGAGATCTCCGTTACCACGAGAGCCTAAGACTTTTACCGGGAGAATCTTTGCTTGCTGAGCGACTCCACTGAGAGTTCCTGCGGCCAATCCTGCGACGTGTGTACCATGACCATTGTCATCCACTGGATAAGCGTCGTGGTTGTAAAAATCCCAGCCAGCGTAATCATCACTGAAGCCGTTGTTGTCTTCATCGCGGCCATTCGCTGCGGCCCCATGGCCATCGCGTGAATTGGTACGGATGTTAGGACTTAAATGCGGATGATTGTAGTGAACACCTGAGTCCACGATAGCGATGGTGATGCCAGAGCCACGCACGCCTGCGGGCAGATTATAAGCATCGATCTGTGTGAGATAAGGAAAGTAACTCGACATCGTTGAGTCACGATACTGAGGAGTCACGCCACCAACATAAGGAAAGTTGCCTAAGTTGGCCGAAGCGCTGAAACCATTTTCCACAAGATTTTCATAAACTTGGTTGTCTTTGAGTTTTGCTTTTGGAAGTTCGGCTCTGAGATCTTCTGATGGAATGTCGTAGAACTCGATCAAACCCTTCTTCTCATTCAACACGCGATATGAGCCACCGAGTTTTTCTGCCGTGCTGGCCGCCTGGGCCTTCGTCGTACAACTCGCAATGATCCCCGCTTGGGTTTGGTCCTGAGGTGCACCGAATTTTTCGCCGCCCCCACCACCTTTGCCACAGGCCACTGCGAGTATCAAAATTCCCCAAGACATCCGTTTCATGGGCCCCTACTTTGTATGAGCAAATCCTTTGCTCACGGGGCTTTTTGCAACAAGCGTACCGGCCATCTCGTGCAAAAAATCAACAAGATGGCTTGGAGCAAACTGGCCCCGGGGTCAATTTGAGAGGGAAAAAGATCACTGATTACCACCGTCGGGTATTCATGAAGGGAGATTTAGAAGTGTCGCCTAGGTCGGTTAGGTTCGGCGTGCGACGATCATCTATGGCCTATCTATTACTCTGCCTCATCTTCTCTCTCGTCTCAAACCAAGCCCGTGCCTGGGATTGGAGTGACTTCAAACAAGAAGCGGCCTCGCCAGTCACAGACAAGACAGCTCGCACCATCCTACTCGTTGGAGGTGGGCTTACGCTTGCCTCGATTATTTTTGAAGAAGAGCTGGATCGCTCGCATGACAAAGTCGTGAACAATAGACCCCTCGGTGATTTCTCACTTTATGGGGATATGGCGGGACAACTTATTCCCAACGTGGCCTATGTCATAGGTCAATCTGTTGCACACTTGAGTGGACATGAAAGGGCCTCGCTTCGGGCCATCGGAATGTTTAAGGCGACGGCCTATGCTGCGAGTTTGGCCACCGCCTTGAAGTACACTGTTCGCGAACCTCGCCCAAACGAGCACAAAGATAAAAACTCATTTCCGTCAGGCCACTCAACAACAGCTTTTGCTTTCGGCGGCTACGTGATGGCCGAACACGGCTGGAAATGGGGCGTGCCGGCCCTCGCTTTAGCAACGTTAACGGGAATAAGTCGTGTAAATGACAATCGTCACCGTGTGCATGATGTTCTTGCTGGAACCACGATTGGTCTTGCTTATGCTTTTGGTATTGCCGGTACTCAGGACTCGCAATCAATCTCGAGCTATCAATGGGTGCCACTCTATGATGTAGATATGAAAGGTATGGCCCTAACGTATATCTACTGAATCTGAATATTGCTTCTCGCTTCCATCTGTACCGATGCGAGAAGCAATCTCAATTTCTTTTTTGCGATTCTTCTTATTTTTCAAACGCGCGGAGGATACATATCCTCCTCCATACCGAATTCGGCCAAACGCTGACTTGGAAGATACGGCGTATCGATCTTTTCGCCGGTTAATTCGTCTTCCCAATCTTCTTCTTCGCCTTGCGGAGAAGTGTTCTGCTCTTCTTCAAGTTGCTCACCTTCATTCGGT
>JBEIPE010000093.1:0-9643 GCA_040377215.1 Halobacteriovoraceae bacterium | reverse complement strand
TGGAGTGGTGTCGGGAGTTTTCTTAAGAAATCCACCATTACTCGAAGATACATGCATCCCATACGGAACATTCGCTTTCACACGCAAATCGGCTTGGAGCTCTTCTTGGGGGACCATGGTGCCGAAGTCCATAATGTAAACGGTTGAGGTGGGGTTGTGCGGCTGATTGACGGGCACGACACTGACTTCCGCGTAACGAGGCACCACAAAGCTCAAGGTCATGAAACGTGAAGCTTGGTAGGTGATATTGCCGTTACTGCGAACGTTATAGATGTTCACTGGTAGAGTGTCGGTGTAGGTGCCTGGAGGAACACTGAAGAGTGTGTCTTTGGATTTGACCTCAACATACCAAGTGGCGTTGTAGTTCACGTCATCGTTAGGAGCGCTAAGTGTTAAAAACTCATTCGCACCGGCATCGCCGTAGTTTTTGAGAATATTACCTAAGCTCACTGTGCGATAGAGGTTATATGTCATCGAGTTGCCGCCGCTGTAGGCACGGCGTTGGTAAGAGTTCGCCTGTCCTTGGGCAAAATAGAGATTGTAGTTACGGCAGTTGCTTGAGTTTTCATCATGAGAAAGAGTGAGAGTATGCGGGAGCACTTGCGCCACGTCCTGCACAGAAGCCGTAAAATTTCCTAGCGACAGATCGAGGTCACAGGAGCCCTGTCCCCACGCGAGAAGCGGTAAAAAGAGGGCCAGGATTACCGTTTTCATTCTTCCTCCTGCTGCATACGTAGAGAACCGAGATCTTTAATCCCGCGGGCCTTCTTATCCATTTTCAGCTCCAAGGGAAGCCAGCCTTCAATCAACAAATTATGCGTGCCTGGATCAAGGCCTTCGATGAAGAAACGTCCCTCACGCGTAGTGAAGAAAGGTTTTCCAGCGACCTCACCGACGACGAGTGAGAGTGGTTTCCCATCGGCACCGAGGAGCTCACCTGTCAGTACCACAGTCCCTTTGTCCTGCAACTGAATCAAATGAGCGCTGCGGTAGGTGGGGTAGACGACGAATTTTTCTTGCACGAGCGATGTGCCGTCATCAAGTCCAGTAGGATCGAGCTGAATCTCGCGGAACTGGTAAGGCAGAAGATTGGTGAAAGTGATTTCGCCCAAAGGACCGGACTCACCTTCGGTGTAGGGTGAGGTTGAGCGCAAGGCGACTTTTTGTTTTTTAAGTTCAGGCGACGGATCAAACAGCACGAAGCTATTCGGCACGGGACGTGAAAAGCCCAAGCCGAAATTTCCTTCTTGATAAGCAAATACTAAAGCCGAAGAAAGACGAAGAGCGCCGCGAGCGTAAGTTTGCGTGTCACCTTCAAACTTCGAACCAAGAATGCGTCCACCCACATCGGCCATGGGCGTCGGCATAAAGCCTTCTATTTCGCCGCCGTCTTTCTCAGGACTTTCTTCGGCAATCGCAGTTAGGCGAGGAGAGTAGAGGCGGTTGCCGTTATCACGAACAGCGGTGACACGATTGAGATTGTTTTCGGCATCATGGAATCCAGTCAAGAAGTGGTTGGCGTTATCAAAGGTCCAAGTAAAGAACATGTAGGCAATATCGTTCCAACGTTTGTTTTCATCGCGGGTGCGCGACATGAAAAAACTCAGATTGAGATTGGTCCAGGCCCGGATGTTAAGCGTGGCATCCCAGCTTTTACGATCGGCCAGTTCTTCATTGCGAATTTCCCCGCGTGTCGTGCCTAGAGAGAGTGTAAGCAACTCACGAATAGGCACAGTCACGTTGGCCTGCCATTGCGACTTCAGAAGATTGGCGGTGGCATCGTTTTGTGTTTTAAATCCATCGCCGTATCTCTCATGGCGCACGGTGAGTGTGTAGGAACTGAATAGGCGCGTGCCGAGGTTTTGAAATTGCCAAGTCCCCGAGCCAGCGCCGGCGGATTGCTCATCATCCTTAGAGGCCGCACCACCTAAAAAGAAGTTACCGACGTTTGTTGCAAGGCCCGCTTCTGTTCCGCCGAGCATGAAATCATCTTGCGCTTGGGCATAGCCACCCAACGAGACGGATCGATTTAAACCATACTGTACATAACCGCTCGTGATACCTGTTTCAACGTAGGAGCGTTGGAAGGTTGTATCTTGAAAAGGTTTGCCGTGAGACAGCGAAAAGTTCCATTCGTTGGCGCGCAAGAGGCCCACAGATGTGGGAAGGCGAAATTCATACACTCGTTTTTGTCCGAGCTCATCGGTGGTTTCTACTAAGACGGTGTTGAGGCCGTTGATGAGAGGTACGTCTCGCAAATCGTAGTTGCCTGCCGGCAAAGTTTCATCTTTGATTTGTACACCGTTCACAAAAGTACGAACGCGTGAACGAGTTTGCAGAGTGAAGCGGCCTTGCCCTTGCGGGAACGGGACTCGATACGGATCAAGAGTGAAGTTACGAGCGATGTGGACACCACCCACGGGGCGGGCCGGCATGAAACCGAAGCTTGAGGGATAAACATCACCGGCCTCGATGCGGACGCGTTTTGGTTGGAAATCTTTAACGAGACGAGTGTCCCCGCGGAACCATCCCGTTTGTCCGGGGTTGTCCAAGTAGTTCATTTGGTTTTCTAAAACCACCCCACCCATGTTGATGAAAGAGTCGAAGTAGGTAGAGAACGTTTCTCCACCCAATTGATCTGCACCCCAGGCCTTCTCCATGCGGTAGTTGATCGCACCACCAAACGGTGCGGTGGCCAGGGCCTGTCCACGGTAGATATCAGAGATGTTATCAGTGGCCTCGAGCTTTTGGTCCGCCCCGAACTCTGTGGGAATGTTGGCCTCAATCAAAGCGTTCTCGGGATCGAAACGTAGTTTAATCGGTAAAGCGTCGAGCTTAATCCAATCACCCATTTGCTCGAGTGGTTGCCAGTATTTTTTTTGAAGAGCACCTTTGAGAATCGGCAAGAGTGATGTTTTTTCGACGGATTGAATTTCTTCATTCTTGAGACGGACACGGACTTCGCCCAGGATGATATCCCCGAGCTTGAAAGGCACAGGCGCGATGTACTCCTGTTGAGCAAACATTTCTGGTGAAACCACTGGAGCTTGTTGCGCCAGGGCCACAGAGGAGGCCATGAAAGTGAGTGAGAGAAAAAGCTTAATCAAGCTTGATCGATCCCTTAAATTCTTTTGTCACTTTCGCTTGCGCAGGAATTCGGAACACGCGTCGTGAGCCGGCCAAGACGTTCTCACCCAAAAGGCCTTTGAGTTCATCGCCCTTAAGTTTGATCTTTTCTTCACCTTTGCTCAGTGTGAGGACAGCGTTCGTTAGAAGTTGATGGCGCGTGCCTTTGTTCTCAACGGTGATCTGGAGTTGTTCACCAGGAACTACGTCGGTCACTTGGATATTGGATTCTGTATTCCCTGGATTCACATAAAGAGCTGCAATGTATTTAAGCAGCATCTTAATGCCCGAGCCTTTTTTCTTTTTGCCATCCACTTGCAGAGGCAACTGCTCGGCAACGACACGAAACGCGAGCTCCGTTTTAGGTTTTTCACCTAACCATTGAATACGGACAGTACGCTTTTCTTCCGGCGGAATGATGAGCTGAGGAGGAAAAGCCGCGAGCGACTTAGTCACGGGAGTGTCTTCCGTGCCGTCTTCTTTTTGCTTCCGTTCACGCAGAGAGATCTCGACCGCCATGGGCTCATCGGTGGGGTTATCCAACAAGAACTGTGCTTGCTTGCTGTTCGCATCCAACTCAATCACATGAGACATGGGCGTGAGTGAGAAACCGGTGATGAGGAAATAAATGGGAACCAAAAATAGAGATTTACGCGTCATCCTCACGCTCCTTTAAGACTCTCTTAATAGTAACAAAAGATGAGGCTTAAGGGTGAGTTACTGTGACTAAACGAACGCCATTTCGAAGCGTCGTTTGGATGGTGGGTTTTGGGGCGCGTCCAACTTGGTTGCTGTGGGTCACCAGGCCGCCGTTCGGGGTCATTTCAACGCTATAAATGGCAGGGACTCGTGCTCTGAGGATAAGGCTTGAAGACTGGCCGGCGAGGGCGGAGAAAGAGATCAGGAGAGAGAGGAACAAGAGCTTCATAGCAATCTTGTCGGCTATTCCTCCCGAGTTCTTGAGTCAGGAACTTAAATAGCTGAAATCGTGAAGGTCACAGTATCAGTGTAATCACCCTCTACGAGCAAGTCATAGGGCACGCCGGTGTAGTTGATACCCAAGGCTTCAGTGATGTTCTGTGGGCCCGCAATGGGCGCGCTGAAAGTTTGAGGGGACGTGAGTGCGAAGGTACCCGCACTTGGAGTTTGCAAAGTGTAGTTGATCACACTCGTAGCGACGGATGAGTGACGAAGCTGACCGCCGTTAGCTGAAGTGATGACAACTTTAGCACCAGAGACGGTGTTCCATTTCACATTCACATCGGCGACGTAACCATTGATCTGAGTGGTATCAAGCGGAAGTGTTGTCGCAAGAGTTGTAGGAACAACATCGATATCAAGCACCGCCGGCACGGTTCCTTTAAGCAAAAGTGTATCTGTCGTTGCTGCCCAAACGGGACTCGCTACCAATAGCGCTAGAAGTAGTTTTTTCATGACTGTCTTATAGCGCAAGCGCAGTGGAAGGAGAGCTGGATGAGTAAAAGTTTTATTGTGAGTTTAGCAGGTGAGTAGATTCAATCAGTTCGCCGAAATGGCGAGGGTCACGATGTCGGTATAATCGCCCTCAAGAAGCGATGAGTGGGGCACACCAGTGTAGCTGATACGCAGTGGACGATTTCTGGTGCGGCGGCCTTGTTGATTAGTATTAAAGAATTGGCCACTGGTTAAGTTGACGTTCGAATTGCGGTAGCGAAGCACGTAAGCAATTTTAGAGCTTGGCACACTTTGATGAACGAGGAAGCCTTGGTTAAGTGAGCTGATATGGACTTTCACACCATTGAGAGTGTTCCAAGTTTCAGTGGAAGTTCCCACGCGAGTTCTATTTTGAGTTGTATCAAGGGGGAGTGTGGTTGCGATGGGCAATGCACTTATCGCGATACTCACCACGGCCGGAACCGTTCCTCGCAGAGGAAGTTGTCCAGACGTCGCGGCCCAGGCAGGCAAAGCGAGGATGAGTAAAAGTAAAAAGCGCATTTTATCCAAAAAAAAAGGGAGGCCGAAGCCTCCCTCGGAGAAGAGATCTTAGTTCGCAGCGATTGTGAAGGTCACAGTGTCTGTGTAGTCACCTTCAATCAACAAGTCGTGGGCGATACCTGTGTACGAGATATCTACGTTGCGGTTGTTGTTGTTAGACCCAGCGCCTGCGTAGGTGAACGTTTGGCCAGTCGCCAAGTTCACTGAGCCGCCGTTGTAGCGAAGAGAGTAGTTCACAACGCTTGAAGAAACTGATTGGTGAACGAGTTTACCAAGGTTGCCCGAGCTGATTGAAACTTTGTAGCCTGTGTTTGAGTTCGACTTCTCATTAATCACGGCGACCTGTGTATTGGCCTGGGTGGTGTTCAAAGGAAGAGTTGAAGCGATTGGAGCCGCTGTCACCGTAATGTCCAACAAACGAGGAACAGTCCCTTTAAGGAGTAAAGTACCTGTTGTAGCAGCGAACGCGCTTGTCATCGTCATCGTTGCAAGAGCGAGGATAAAGAATTTTTTCATGAGGACCTCTCTTTGTTGTTCAATCGTTTGGGTTAGCAACCCGGTCTCGGAATGAGATACTTCAATTATTGTGCCGGCCTTAACACCCTTAACGCCATCGCAAGGCAATGTTTTCCCGTGAGTCTGGTGTCAAATGTTTAGGCACTGGTGAATTTATGACCGTTTAGAGTCAAGACGGCCCCAATACCTCATTAAGTTACTCTGCTCCGAGGGCATGTCGTACACACTGAGTCTGTGAGCCCATCATGGTGTGCATGAAGTGACGTAGTTTTGGATTTTTATTTTTCTTCTCGCGCGCGACCGCTTGAGCGTCGTACTGCTGACGTAAGTAGCGACCATAAGAATCACTATACGGCTTGAACAGTGAGTGCATGCGAGCATACTGCTGACGCAAGTCTTGATCGATGAGATTTTTCTGATTGGTGTCGCCGTGAAGAGCATTCATGGTGTCGACCTTGCGACGGAAAGCACGCAAGCGCGTGTCGCCCGCTGGGTGGTCCATCATGATGCGCTCTTTGAGTCCGGCCTCGTGAGGGAAGTGGGTATCAAAGAAACCGATGAACTCGGCCCAACCTTGATTCATCTTTTCGATATCCATACCAGAACTGAAAGCGGCTTCTTGTCCGAGACGATCGGCCTGGGATTCGTGCGCACGTGATTGCATCATGAGACCGGCCGCTGGAGCGAAGAAAGCGAGCTCGAGAGATTTCCCGAGAATGTAGCTTCCTCCCGTGCTGGACGCCATGGCCTGGGGAAACCAACTCAAAAGCGTCACGTCACCTAAGAGGCCGAAGCCTCCGCCTAGTGAGAAGGCCGTCAGGCCGAGGCTTGCGGCCGTGGAGATGTAGCTGGCGGCATAGGACACAGTCTTTTGCACGGGGATGCGCTTACTCGTGTGACGGCCCATGACGTGACCAATCTCATGGCCCAAAACAAGGGCAGCGGAATCAATTTCAGAAAGAATTCCCAGCATGCCCACAGTGATAAAGATATCGCCCCCTGGATAGGCCCAGGCATTCGGCACCATGGTGGCTGCGATACGGCACTTCGGCCAAAGTTCAGAGGGCACACGGTAGATGACAGCGAGACGATCACAGAGGTTTTGGATGAGCGCGTTCTCTTCTACGTTCGAGATAATTTTTTCTTGTGCGACCTGAGCGGCGATGTCTTGGCGCCATTTCACTTCTTTGGCGACATTCTTGCGAAGATCTTTTTGCACTTTGCTCCACTCAGATGAATGCTCACGAGGAAGCAGCAGTTCGCGATCCAACTCGCTCGCTTTAATTTCACTATTGGCCTGGGCGTTTAAGAGAGGTAAAGGCCGGCCCGCTTCGTCTGTTAAACGAGCGGCAGGATCTGTGAGATAACTGATGAGGTAGGGAGTGACGGTGACCGCTTGGTCCACGATCATCTGCGTATCGTCTGGGCGGAAATTCGCGCTCCACTCATCAACTAAGTTTTGAAAAGAGGCGCCGGCATTGAAGCCCTGATTCTTGCCGATACGAATAGGCGCACCGAAGTCGATAGACACACCTAGCGTTTTGGTTTTTCCCAGGATGACTGTCTTCGGGCCACCAAAACTGACGGAGAGTCCCACCGTGGTGGAATTCATGTAAGAGACTTGGTAGTCATCGCGGATGGCGTAGATTTTTCCATCGTAGTTATAAGGAATAAGTCCGTTACCGTCTTTGGTTCGTAGAGTGCGAATGTGGCGAATAAGTCCATCGCGCTTGCTGCGATCAAGACCTACTAGATACTTGCTATCAATCACCCCACCGACGTAGGTATTGCGAAAACCACCCGACTGATAAACCGGCATAAGCGGAACAAGAGGGGTACTGGTGAGGCCGCTCAGGGCGAGTGGAGCTTCGCCTTCTACACGGAAACCGGTGCGATCAAGCCACGACGAAGGAAGCAGTCCTTCCATATCTTCTAGCTGCATTTCTTGCACGCCAGCGAAGGCGGAAGACGCCACAGCAAAGCTTAGGACGAAACCCCAGATTGAACGCATAAAAACTCCTCGTGGGAGTTTTTCTTGCAAGGCCGGGGCCAGGATTTCGGCAAAAAAGTGTCGAAGTTTTTTACACCGCTAAGAAACGGTGAGGTTGAACTTGCGTTGAATGCGCTCTTTCTCTTCTTCGGGAAAAGAGTTTCCATCCAGCGAGAGGTGTTTCAACTGCGGAAGTTTCGCGAGGACTTCCGGGAACACTTCCAACTCATTGCTATCGAGATTGATCCATTTGAGTTTTTTGAGTTCCACGAAACTCACCGGCAAGCTTTTGAGTAAGTTGCCCGGCAAATGCAACTCTTCGATGGTTGCGAGCTCTCCGAATTCTTCAGGCAACGATTTAAGACCAGCATCCTTGAGCGTCAGGAAACGCAACGGCGCTTTGCTCCCGCCAATCGCGAGACGCAACGGATGCAACGGCGTCTCTGCGGTTTTGAGATTCCCGAGTTTCGGCAAATGAAAGAGAGGAGCGAGGCTGCCTTTGAAAGCAGGCGCGCGCAGTTGCAGGAGTGTGAGTTCGCTCCACCCACTGATGTCATCAGGTAAATCAAGCAACGACGGCGCTTCGAGATAAAGCTCACGGAGGTGAGGGAAGTGAAAAAGTTCGGCCGGAAGAGCACCGTCTTTGAGATTGAGTTTAAGTGCTGTCACACTTTCTCTTTCCTCTAAAGCGCTCTTAAGATTTTTAAACATCATCAAACGCCTCCTGACCTAATCCTAAGTAACATAACAGTGTCTGCATGGTGCCTTGAGAGATTTCACAAGGTGATGCGCGACGGACTTTTTCTTTGGCGTGAAAGGCCACACCGAGGCCAGCTGTTGTGAGCATGGGGAGATCATTTGAACCATCACCCACGGCGACCACTTGGTCCATCTTGAGCCCAAGTCGTTGAGCGATCCCTTGCATGAGACGTGCTTTCGCATGGCCATCAATGACCTCACCACTCACTGTACCGGCAAGTTCATCTCCGGCAAACACCAACTGATTTGCGTGGGCCTCATCAAAACCTAGATGAGCGCGAAGGTTTTCTGCGAAGAATGTGAAACCGCCCGTGAGGATGGCCACGTGAATGTTGTGTCGCTTGAGAATCTTTGCGGTGTGAGCGACGCCAGGCTGCAACGGAATGGAATTCTCTACGGTTTTCAGGTGTGTCGTAGACACGCCTTTCAAAAGTGCGACTCGTTCATGCAACGACTGTGTGAAATCCAATTCGCCTTTCATGGCACGCGCCGTAATCGTTTGGACTTTGTCATACACGCCTGCAAAGCGCGCGATTTCATCGATCACTTCACCGGCCACCAGGGTTGAGTCCATATCAAACACAACGAGGCGACGTGCTGTGCGTGCTGGCGTTTGAGGAATCAGCGCTAAGTCCGCTTTAAAAACTAAACTCATGGCCTGCAGGACCAGTCGATGATCAATCACCGGCTCGCCGGCGAATTCACATTCCCACACCCGCTCATGAACAGTGGGAAGGGCATTCTGTCGTTTGAGGCCGATCTGCTCGAGAGCCAGTGAGACTTCGTGAATGAGTTTAGCGGGCACGGCCGCGGGAGCGACGGCACAAAGAACGTAGCTCTTCATGCACCAACACTTGAGCGTTTTTTTCGCTCTTCACGTTTTTGTTTCAAGGCCTTCACCATATGAAGCGAGTAACCCACCGCAGAGCCGAGGGAGAGAATACCAGCGATCCAAATACACACGGTACCGATCTGATCCCATGGCATACCGAGCCAGTTGTAGCCCATCATCAGCATCGGAATGGCGGTCATTTGAAAACCGGTTTTCCATTTACCACTTTGGCCCACAGGAATGGTGAAGCCCTCATTTGAAGCCAGCAAGCGCAATGAGGTGATGTACATCTCTCGCAGCACGAGCACGATCACGACGACAGCATGAACGCGGTTCATGGCGGCCAACATAATCAAAGCAGAGACGACAAGAAACTTATCCGCGATGGGGTCGAGAAAAGATCCGAGGACTGTGACGATGTTGCGACGGCGTGCAATCCACCCATC
>JBEIPE010000338.1:0-2981 GCA_040377215.1 Halobacteriovoraceae bacterium | reverse complement strand
GCACCCACACCACCGTGAGAATCAAAGCTCCCAGCGCCGCTTCTACTAAATGGAGATTGAGATAATTAAAAAGCAAACCGCCGATAAATGCTCCTGGCAACAAGAGCAAGGAATAGCGCCACACCACATCCCAATGAATGCTCTTCCACCAAAAGATAATACGGGTTCCGTTAGAAACACTTTGAACCACCCCATGCATCGCAAGTGATTCGGCAGTGGGAAAGAAAATCATCAAACCGCCGAGGATCACAGCTCCACCGGCCATGCCAGTGAGTCCTGAGATGAGCGACCCAAGTGTGGTGACGACAAAAAGAAGAATCAGCACTACCACTGACGATAGGCCCGGTAGAGATTTTCTTTGGCCTGGACGAACTTATAAGACAAGCGCAGCTCGTAGTTCAGCAAACGAGCCACCTTATAGTACTTATCAAAGTTCTGCTGAAAGTCCTGCATCAGAACATCAGCAAGCTTCGGATCGATGATCGATTTGCGATGGCCTTTGCCCAATTGAGAGCCGATGGAGTAAGAAACATCACGTTGCTCTTCCACATCCAAAAACTTCTTCACCTTGGTGGCAAAGCTTGGAATCTGACGGCCCCAGAATTGTTTGTCGCCCATGGTGGCATAACCCAAACGTTGCTCCATCCCGTCAGCATAGACTTTCGAGGCTTCAATCATGCGCACACCGTGGTGAGGCCAGGGTGAGGTAAAAAACTGGGTATCACGCTCAACGTAGACTTCTTTGAGATCGAGTAAAATCGCATCGTGAAGAGCGTCGGGATTTTTTGGCAGCAATGAATAGATGAAATGCTTTTTGCCAAGTGTCCCCGGCGTGGCCCCGACTTCATCGAGATAAAATTCATCCAGTAGGTGAAGTTCGTTACGAGAAGCCAGGAAGCGCTTAAGCAGTGTGCGCGTGAAGTCCCCGCGACGATCGATGGGGAACTGGCGCATTTTACCGGCCCACTTGCGATTAGCGCCCAGGTACGCACGGGTGTTGGTTTGCCACTTTTCCGGTTTGGCGTTTTTCAGCAAACGGATCTGCTTGAAGGGAATATCAGGACGCAAAAAGTGCGTGTAGTAGCCTTCGATAAAATAATCCACCACACTGCGGTTTAAAAAACCTTCATCTTCTTCACGGCGCAAAGAAAGTGAGGCGAGAAAGCGGATAATGTCCCAGCAGTAAGGCCCCATGCGCGAGCGATCGAAGTCCAGCAAAGCGGATCCGCGGAAGGTGCGGACATAGTTATCAAGATGGGGATTGCCATGAATAAGCACGCGAGGAACAAGGCGCAGATCAATGATCTTTTCCAGACGGGCCTGCATGATAGGGCCCATCATTCTAAAGAAAAGAATTCTGTCTTGTTTTTCACCCTCTGAACCGAGGGCCGCACGTCGTTTTTGGAAGGCCAGAGAACGCCGAAGATATTCTTCCATGCTTCATTATGGCCTGAAATCGGAGATTACGCCATAATCGGCCTATGAAAACCCGACTGCTGAACTGGGCCCGCTCGCTCCCCTTGCAACGTCTTCTGTGGACGAGTGCCGCTGCTGCCTGGATGCTGGATATTATGAGCGCCATGTATTTTGCTCGTTACTGGGAAGTGAAGCAGACCGGAGCAAAGATGTGGGCGATGTCCATGTCTCTTCAGGGGCTTGATTGGTACGCGCTGGAACCGCAGTACCGCCAGCAGCTTGTGAGTGTTCTCACCATGAGCGCAGGCATGATGCTTTTAACCCTGCTGATCGTGAATAGTGTTTTTTATGTTTACCTGGCCTTCCACAAGCGCTGGTCTTGGCAATATGTCATCACCTACGCCTTCAGTGCCGCCGCCATGGCGTTGATGACACTTTTTGAAGGCATGCATGTGGGAATGTTTTGGGATGTCTTCAACATCCTCAGTATTCCGCTCTATCTGGTCTTGGGTTTTCTGGTGTGGTCGCGCAAAAGCGAATGCGCCGACAAAGGCTTTCGGTTTAAGCGCGTTCAAAGTCCGGGATAACAAAATTCCCACCGTCGGTGTTGCCCCAATCGGGAATCGGACGCAGCTTATTCATCAAGACACCTTGGCCAGCAAGGGCGAGAAGAAATGAGTCGAAGGCTTTGGGGTTTTTGACCAGCATTTCAAAATCATGGTCGTAGATAAAGAGCTGAAGTTTCTCTTCAATCCCACGAATGAGTGTTTCACGGGCCATGCTCTGAAGATCCAAGTCAAACAACTGCAAGAGCTGGAACTTCCCTACCAAGCGCGCACGGTAAAGCTCTAAGAGCACAATCTGAATACTGGATTCATGGAGCTGCAAATCTTGTGGGAAGTGGCGGATAAGGTATTTCAGACGAGCGAGCAGCATCACCGATACATGCCCGTAAGAATCGTAACTGGTTTTGAAAATCGACAAAAGCTGGTCGTAGTAGTTCTTCCAAATCCAGAAATCGATGGGGCGATGCCAGTAAGGGATGAAGCCCTTGCGCAGTTTTCTTTTAAATGAACGAGAGAGGATATGTTCATCAGCGGTTTTGTGCAGAATATCGCGTGACCAGTCTGTTTCTTCCGCAGCATTACGAGTCTGCTCGTAGCGTTTCGGATTATCGCGCTCCATGCGTGCGTCTTCTTCCAAGAGTGCGTTCATTTCTTTGCGAACTTCTAATACCGGCGTCTGTGGACAAGCATTGGCGCCTGGGCATTTGAGCTGACAGGTTTCACACAAAGGCCGCGAGAGTGGAAAATCGACGACGATTTTTTGCAGGCCGTACTGCTCAATCCAAGCGGTGATGATTTCATCGCGGTCTTGAATCTCTTCGTCTTTCACTTGATGAAGTGATTTGAGGAACCAGCGGCCGCGATCCGGGTAATGCTCCAGCAAACAGAAAAAGAAGTTCTCCCGCCGACCGCCGCCTAATGATAGCCCAGCGACGTTGGCGTTGACTTTCATGTGAGTGGTGCCTCGACCTTAAAGTCTAAGCGGCGCATGTTACATTT
>JBEIPE010000188.1:0-6034 GCA_040377215.1 Halobacteriovoraceae bacterium | reverse complement strand
CGTTAGCGGAACGCTCAATAACCTCGCCGGCCTTGATTTGGTCGATGAGGTGTTCTGGAAGTAAGCGAATGGTCTTTGGCTTAGCGAGCGAGCTCACGCTTTATAGAAGTTGACCTGGTTACGGCCGCCTTCCTTAGACTTGTAGACCGAGGAATCGGCGCGCTTGAAAAGATCCGTGCCGGTGTTCACGCCTTGGCGATAGTCTGCCACTCCGATAGAAGCCGTCACAGGGAGACGCTTACCATCGTAGATGAATTCGTGAGTCTCGATCAACTTGCGCAAACGTTCAGCAATCTCAAAACCTTGTTTGAGATTGGTGTTCGGCAAGAGGATGCAGAATTCTTCACCACCGTAACGAGCGACGATATCGCCTTGGCGAATACCCTGCTCTTTGATGATGCGAGATTTTTCTTTCAAGACGAAGTCGCCAGCGTCGTGACCGAAGTTGTCGTTCAATTTCTTGAAGTGATCCAAGTCAAAGATGATGAGAGTCAAAGGCTTGCCCGTGACTTTACTCTTTTTGACTTCATTCTCAAGGGCTTCGTTGAAGTAGCGCTTGTTATAAACTTTTGTGAGTCCGTCTGTGTTGGCTTCTTCGTGGAGCTTGTCGTAGGTCAAACGTTCAGGATCACCCTTAGGGAGAAACTTCATCGCGACCGAGCCGACTTTGATCATGTCACCGCGCTTGAGCGTGGCGGTGCCTTCGACTTTGACGTTGTTCAAGTATGTCCCGTTGGCTGAACCGAGATCTTGCAAAATAGCGACGCCTTCACCATCAACGGTGATGGTGAAATGTTTGCGTGAGATACCTTGAAAATCCAACGGCACTTGGCAGTCTGGATTACGACCGGCCGTGGTCTCGCCTTGCATGACATTGAAAATTGCGCCGTTAAGATCACCGCCCACGACGAGGAGGCAAGCAGGCTTTGCTTCTGCTTCTTTCTCTGAAGAAGACAGCGCAGCTTTAATGTCGCGGATGACTACGGTGGCGTTGTCGTCACTCATCAAAAAACTCCAAAAGGGAACATCGAGGTCGTCTGAGCATTGTAATCCCGGGGGCTTCCGGTTTCAAGACGCAGTATCAGCTTATCGGTCTACGGCTTGTTTCGCCCAAGCCACTCGTGAGCATATTTTTTTCCAGCTTCGACACCAGGCTGGTTAAACGGGTCAATTCCCGAGGCAACTCCGACTAGCGCAGTCAGGGATTCGAAGAAAACAATCAATCCGCCCAGGCTTTCGGCATTCACTTTGCCCACGGCAAAATCTAAAAGGGGGCGCTGAGATTCTTGCAGGGCCGTGAGAGTCCCGCTGTACTCCGCTTCCATGAGTTGAGAGAGCTTAAATGGCGCCAAGGCCTGCATCCCGGGTAGTTTAATTTCCGAAGCGAGGGGATAGTCTTTGCTTCCTACATCGGTGCGCAAGAAGATCATCGTCTTATCGGCCGGGCCTTGCATGAAGAGCTGCATCTGTGAGTGTTGGTCGCTCGCGCCGTAGGCCATCACTGGAGTGAGACCTTTGCCATCTTTACCCAAGGATTCGGCCCAGAGCTGAACCCACCAAGCGGTGAACTCTTTTAATAGCGAGCTGTAGGGCATGAGCACAGTGAGTGTTTTGCCGGCCGCACGCTGCTGTTCAAGCCAAGCTGCCGTGAGAGTGAGAATATTTTTGTCCGCGTTGGCTTCGAGCAGCTGAGGCTTGATGGCTTCTGCGCCATGAATCAGTTGGTCCACATTCACGCCGGCCCAGGCCGCTGTGAAAAGACCCACATCGGTCAGAACACTGAAACGACCACCCACACTCGGTGGAACATCTAAGCATGAAAGCTGGTGCTCACGAGCGAACTGACGAAGTTCACCTTTTTGAGGATCAGTGCAGATCACAATGTGTTCTTTCCACTGAGATTCACTGACACCATTTTTCTCGAGCCACTTCAGGATAATGCTTAAAGCTGCAAGAGTTTCAGCCGTGCCGCCTGATTTTGAAGCGATATAGAAAAAGGTATCGGGCATCACCCAGCGTCGCTCTTGGCGGGCCAGCATATCGGCGTCGATATTGTTCAGAAACTGAACGCTCTTGCCGTCTTCAATTCCCAGGGCCGATAAGAGCATCTCTGGGCCAAGGCTCGAGCCGCCAATCCCGACGTGGACGAGAAGTTTTTTGTGAGCAAAACGACGGGCCGTCGTCTTCGCAAGAATGGCCACAGACTTGTCTGTGGTATGACGGAAAAAGCCAATGTCCGCGCGCTGAACGGTCGCTTGAAATTTCGCCAGCAAAGCTTCGTGTGTGGTTTTCTCGGGATTGACCGCCGGATAAGAATGCTTAAGGGTGATCATGTTGCGTATTCTTTTTTGAGGTGGCGAGCGATCACCACGCGCTGAATTTGGTTCGTCCCTTCTACAATCTGCAGAACTTTCGCATCTCGCATGAAGCGCTCAACGGGATACTCACTAGTGTAACCAACCCCGCCATGAATCTGCACGGCTTCGGTGGTGACATACATCGCGGTGTCAGTGGCCTTGAGTTTCGCCATGGAGGCGAGCTTAGAAGGTGACTGATTATTATCGATCAGCTCCGCAGCTTTTTGTACGAGCAAACGTGACGCCTCCACTTCAAGGGCCATGTCGGCCATCATGAACTGCAAACCTTGAAAGTCAAAGATCGGCTGAGAGAACTGAACGCGTCCGAGACTGTACTTGATGGCTTCATCGAGCGCGCGCTGAGCGCAGCCCACACCAATCGCACCGATGGCCACGCGACCACGGTCGAGTCCACCCATCGCAACTTTGAATCCTTCGCCTTCCGCGAGCAGGCGGTTTTCTTCCGCGACAAAGCAGTTTTCAAAAACCAATTCGCGAGTAGGAGAGGTTTTCCAGCCCATTTTTTTCTCGGCCTTGCCGTAGCTGAAGCCTTTATCACCATCACGAACGATGAAAGCTGAAACACCTTTAGAACCTTCACCACCTGTGCGCGCCATCACGATATACGTCTTAGCGACACCCGCTGAGGTGATCCACATCTTGGTGCCATTCAACGAATAGCCTCCAGCGACTTTTTTTGCCGTGGTTTTGAGAGAAGCAGCATCCGAACCAGAATGGGATTCAGAGAGGGCAAACGCACCGATCTCAGTGCCGTTTGTTAGGGCCGGTAGGTATTTTTGTTTTTGCGCTTCGTTGCCGTAGTTGAGCAGGATGGTTTGCACCATATTGCTCACAGACACTGTGACAGCATAGGCCACCGAGTATTTTGCCATCTCTTCAAGGACGGCAACGTAATCTGCGTAAGAGAGACCAGCGCCTCCGAAATCCTCTGGCACCGTGATGCCAGTGTAGCCTTGGGCTCCGAGGCCTTGGAAAATCTCCATGCGGAATTTCCCTTCGGCGTCGTCATGTTCCATGTGAGGCTCGATGTGCGTTTGGCACCACTTACCGAGATTCTGACAAAGTTCCGCGCGCAGGTCTGTCATAGCTATTCCTTGAGTGCGTCTTTCAAAAGATTTTTGGCAATGATCATGATCATGACTTCGTTGGTGCCCGCGCCGATTTCATTGAGCTTGTTGTCACGCATGAGACGCTCAACAGGGAACTCACGAGAGTAGCCGTAGCCACCGTGGAGTTGAATCGCATCGAGCGCGATTTTGGTCGCCATCTTTGGAAGCTGCAGCTTCACCATGGACGCGAGAGTATTTGATTTGTGTCCGTGATCGTACTCGTAACAAACGGTGTAGAGCAAGCGGCGCATGGTTTCGGTTTCAGTCGCCATCTCCGCAATCATTTTCTGGATCATCTGAAAGTTCGCGAGATTTTTTCCGAACTGCTTACGTTCGCCCGCGTACTTAATGCATTGATCCACGCAGGCTTGAGCGACTCCGAGAGAAATTCCTGCGATGGTGATGCGCTCGATCTCCAGGTTCTTCATCATGTGAACGGTCGAGTCACCTTCGGCACCTACGCGAGCGCCCTCAGGAACTTTACAGTTTTGAAAAGCGAGCTCGGCAGTAGGAGAAGTCCGCATGCCCATTTTATGAATTTCTTTCGACACACTAAAACCAGGGGTGCCTTTCTCGACGAGAAATGTGGTGAGATCTTTTTTGCCTGGGCCGGTGCGGGTGTAAACGTAACTCACGTCGGCCATGTTGCCGTTGGTGATCCACATCTTCGCACCATTGATGATGTAGTCGTTGCCGGTTTTAACGGCTTTTGTTTGCATGCCGACAGCATCTGAACCGTAACCAGGTTCAGACATCGCCATGCATCCGATGTGCTCACCAGAAATGAGTTTCGGAAGATACTTCGCTTTCTGCTCAGCCGAGGCATTTTTATCAATGTTGTTTACGCACAAGATCGAGTGGGCGAGGAAGGAGAGTGTCGTGCCCGGATCGGCCTTGCCGAACTCCTCCATAACGATGGTGGCGGCCGTGGCGCCTAGGCCAGCTCCACCGTATTCGGGATCGGCCGTGATGCCCAAAACCCCTAAGTCCCCCATGCCGCGGAAGGCCTTAAGATTAAATTTTTCTTCGGTATCGAGCTTTTCCGCCATCGGGGCGATTTCAGCACGAGCAAAATCGCGACAAGTTTTCTGTAATTCACGTTCTTCGGGAGTGAAAAACCACATGGGGATATCCTTTAGGGGCAAAGGGAGAAATGTGGCGAAAGCTTACAGGAAAAATCAGTTTTTGCAAAATTGACGCTGCGAGAATTTTGCTCCACAAGACATAGACTGGTAGAATAAAATCTCCTAAAGGCGGCACGTTGGATATTTCACTCACTCCTTCTGAAGTTAAAGAGACGGAAAGTATTTTCCCTGGGGAAAACTGGTTCTGTTATTGGCGCACCTCAGCTGCGTTATGGGAAAGCAAGCTGGCCGCGCTTTCCAAAGCCGCTGGACCGTTGTTTGTTCCTATTTATTGGGGATTTCATTCGGAGAATGCTGAAACGTTTGATTTCGGTGAACAAAAACCTGAGGCCGATTTAGCTCGACTCTATCGCGCCATTCAGAACAGTGGCCATGAAGCTGTGTGGCTTTTACCTCTGACGCCAGCACCTTTCCAACCCAATGGCGGTTTGCCCTCGTTTATTGCTCGCAATCCTTCTCTGGATGCTCACGGCATGACTCAGGCCTATCTTGATTCAGATGGCTCAGTTCACAAGATGCACTCGTTCTACGATCCACGGGTGTACCAAGCCTTTCGCAAGTGGGTGTGGCAACTTGGGCAAGTTCTCACCTCGAAAGATATCTCGGTGCCAGTTCGCGGTATGCGCGGTTATTGGGTTGGCCCACAAACTGCCCACTCTTATTTGGAAGATCATTCCCCTGCTTTCGTCGCCGGTTTTACCCGCTTTTTGAAGCAGCAAAAACTCGCTGTGCGCTTGAGTGACGAAGGCCATGAAGTTCCGAATCTACCGGCGCCGGAAGAAAAAGTTCAATCGGCTCGTTATCGCAAGCTCATTGCTGATCTCTACACTCAGACGGCATCTGAATCACTCACGACTCACTGGACAGGTGAACAGGACTACGGGTTTCTGGGTGGGGCGCCACAAGATATTTTTCCTCGTTCCTCGGATCTTTGGAACCATCAAAGTGAGTTGATGCAGGATCTGTGGACGCAGCAGGACTGGAGCTTGTTGCCCTCAAGCGTGCTGATTCCATCCCGTGTGAAGCGTGGGGTGATTGGCAAATTCCTCAAAGATCATCTGACACCTTCGTTTGTACGCGCCAGTTTGCAGCAGCAAGTCGCCGAAGAGGGTGAAGCAGGGAATTTTGCACCGCTGGTCTTCTTTGACGTGTTTTGGGACGAGGATTTGGCGATGGATGCTCCCGCCGCTCTCGAGTCTTTGGGGCTTTTGGGTCACATGCAACGTGATTATCACGGCTGCTGGCGTTGGCGCGGAAGATTCGATTTCGTTCGAGAGACGGACGACGACAATAATAATCGCCTCAAGTTTTTCTTCGGCACCCAGATGGATCGCACGCGCTTCCAACAAGTCTTGCGCCTGTTTTTAAATGGCCAAAAAATTGTGTTGGATCGTTCGGGACT
>JBEIPE010000177.1:0-6235 GCA_040377215.1 Halobacteriovoraceae bacterium | reverse complement strand
CATCTCCAGGCGGCAAGGCGTGAGCGGAAAAGCCGAACGCGTTCAGAATATTTTCTCAACCATCGCTCCTCGCTATGACCTAGTGAATGATGTGATGACGTTCGGCCAAGCGCGCGCTTGGCGCAATAAACTTGTTCGTCTCTCTGGCGCACGTGCCGGTATGTCAGTGCTCGATGTGGCGACAGGAACAGGCGATCTCGCCATCGTTTTCAAGAAAGCCATCGGCTCCTCTGGAAAAGTCATCGGCGTAGATTTCTGCGCTGGGATGCTGGATTTCGCTCCCGCCAAAGCTCAAAGTAAAAATCTTGAAGTCACTTTTAAGCTCGGCGATGCCATGGCGCTTGAATTTGCCGATAGCTCGTTTGATGTGGTCAGCATTGCTTATGGCATTCGTAACGTCACTGACGCTGCGAAATCCATTCGAGAGATGGCGCGTGTGATTAAGCCGGGTGGTAAGTTCATGGTGCTCGAAACGGGCCGTTCGACTTGGCCTGTGTACGGACAAGCTGTAGATTTTTACTGTGCGAAGATTATGCCGGTGATGGGTGGTTTTTTGTCAGGTTCAAAAGATGCTTACAAGTATTTAGATTCATCTTCGAAAGACTTTCCCTACGGCGCGAAGTTCGTCGAGATGCTGAAAAAAGAAGGGGGCTTCGCCTCCGTAATTGCACACCCGTTATTCGGCGGTGTCAGTTACATCTATGAGTGCACGAAGCCCCAACAACTTGCTTAGAACTTGTATTGGTGCGCCGGCGAGATCGGATAAGTCTTATCGATCGTCGTCAGCTCTTTCAGTTTCCCAGTCGCCATATCAAACACCCAACCATGAATGAAAAGTTCACGGCCTTCGTGCCATGCTTTTTGCACGATCGCGGTGTGGGTCAGGTTGTGAGCTTGTGAAATAGTATTGAGCTCGACGAGGCGGTCTGTGCGTTTAGCACCCGCTTCGATTTTCTGCAACTCACTCCAGTTCACTTCCGCGACGTCCTTGATGTTCCGGAGCCACTTGTCGATAGCGCCGAGAGAGCTAGGCGTGAGCGATGCGGCCACACCACCGCAGCCGTAGTGGCCGCAAATGATGATGTGTTTTACTTTGAGATAAACCACGGCGTATTCCACGACACTCATCAAGCTCAAGTCGGTATGAATCACCAAATTGGCAATGTTTCGTGCCACGAACATTTCACCTGGATGGCAGCCGGTGATTTCGTTCGGTGGAACACGTGAATCAGAACAGCCAATCCACAAGAAAGTAGGCTGCTGGCCCTTGGCCATGTCCTCGAAGTATCCCGGGTTCACTTGGATTTTTTCCTGAACCCAAGCCTTGTTTTCGAGCAAAAGTCTTTGAACGTCTTTCATGGCCTACTCCTTAAAGAGTGCACAAAGTGCGAGAGATGATTTTTGTAATTTAACATTTATGTTTCGGGCCGGTGCGGAGAGCACAAAGTCTTGCACAAGCTCCACGATATCGTGGTCTACATGAACCGAACGAGATCCATCAATAACAATTTGAGTGTTGTCGGGGAGATCTCTCAGAAGAGCACGGATATGTGGTTTTTGTAGGAAGGAGACGTCTTTGTAGAATCGAATCAAGACATGGTCATCTTGTTTTACGATTGTCACCGATGAGTGATTGCTCGAGCGAAGTACGAAGAAGATACCAACGAAAAAGCCCACGGTAATGCCAACGAGAAGATCTGTGAAGAGGATCGTAGCAACCGTAACGAAGAAGGGAACGAACTGTGCGAGACCCATTTTCCATTGCTGCTTGAATAGTGTCGGCGTGGCCAACTTCCAACCAACCAGAATAAGAACGGCCGCGAGGACCGAGAGTGGAATGCGATTTAAAAGGTCCGGCACAAGAATCACTGCGAGCAAAAGCCACAGACCGTGGAGGATCGCAGAGGTGCGCTGAAGGGCGCCGCCCGTCACGTTGGCCGAGGTGCGCACGATCACCGCAGTCATGGGGAGAGCTCCCACCAAACCAGCGAGAAGATTACCCACGCCCTGGGCACGAAGTTCTTTATTTTTGCGTGATGTTCTTTTGAGTGGGTCGAGTTTATCAGCTGCATCTAATGAGAGGAGTGTCTCGAGAGAGGCTACGATCGCGAGTGTAGCGGCGACTTTCCAAGTGATCGGATTGGTAATGGCGCTCCAGTCGGGAAGCATGAATCCATTGAGGAAACTGCCAAGACCACCGGTGAATGGAAGCTGCACCAAATGTTCTTTTTCAATAATGAGGTACGGATATCCAACGAAGATCAGTTCATTGAGGGCCACACCCACGAGCACCGCCGCCAGTGCACTCGGGAAAAGTGCCATCTTTGGAAATTTCTTAATGAGGATTTTATCCCACAAGAGCATGAGTCCAACAGAGAGTAGAGCAACTGTGGTGGCCCCACTATGGAATCGTTGGAGACCGTTGAGGATGTCGGTGAAGGTGTTGGCACCGTCGACGGTTCCGAAGCTTTCATCGCCCATGTAGTCGGCGTCCCAACCGAAGGCGTGGGGCATCTGCTTGAGAATAAGAATGAGGCCGATGGCGGCGAGCATACCTTTGACGACGGAGGCGGGAAAAAAGTTTCCGAGTTCGCCGGCCTTAAAATAGCCCATCAAAAATTGCATGACACCTGCAAGAAACACAGCAAGGGCGAAGGCGGGCATACCGCCAAGTTCGCTAATGGCGGCGGCGACAATGACCGTCAGACCAGCAGCGGGGCCGGAAACGGAAACGTGAGAGCCTCCGAGAGCGCCGACAACCATGCCGCCGATGATGCCGGAGATAATACCTGCGGAGAGTGGAGCGTTGGAGGCGAGTGCGATGCCCAAGCACAGAGGAAGTGCCACGAGGAACACAACAATCGACGAGCGAATATCGTTCGACTTGAGTTGCATGAAGAAATCCTTACGAAATGTGAAAAGGGACGAACGGGTGCTTAAGAACTACACGCGGTTTGGTGGGCGATTCATATCGAGGGGAATGAATTGAGGTTGCATGGCGGGGCGACGTGGCCAGGTGATGCGTTTGTATTCAGGCGTAGGAACTTCGCGCAGCATGCCGTGGTCATCGATGAAGACGGCCGAATCGTAGCAGGCCTTGCCATCGCAGGGACGCTCATCCGGAATCTGCACTTCGGTCGGTGTTGGATCAGGATCAAAGAAAGCCGTCGGTGGCATAAGCACCGTGAAGGTCAATAGAATGAGGATGCTGGCAAAGCCAACAATGATTCGCGTCATGAATGCATCTTAAGGTGAGAAGCCTGAGAAATCCAGGCTTTATGGTTTTATGAAAGAGATGTATCAGTTAAATCGAAGTTGAATCTGTGGTCACGAGGCGCAAGCGTTTTGGTCCAGTTTTTGTCAAATCTTGGAAGTACTGACGGGCCTCGATGAATTGCTGGCGCAATTCTTCGTCTGATAAATTTTTCAGCCACTGCTCTTCGGTGGTGTTCATGGCACCGCCGAAGCGTTCCATCAAATAGGCATCGAGCTGCTCTTGCCACTCTTGTGAGCGCTCAGCGTAGCCAAGCACATCGTTAGGCTGAATCAGCAACGCTGGATCAAGCCATGGTGGTGTGAGCTTCTCGGCGTGAGCGATGGCGAACCACGACTCGGCGACTTCACTCCAGAGCTCGTGCTGTGGTGTGGGTGGCAATGTTTCGATGGCCGGTAGGTAGCGCAAGAAGGGCGCGAGTTGTGCGAGTTGAGTTTCGAGATGCTCAAGGAAGAAGGCGTCTTGCGTGAGGCCCATGAGACGTGCCGCGACGGCGGAGTCTTCGTCCCAGAAGTCGATGATGAGTGAGCGCGTGAATTCGTCTTGGTCGCGCAAGCGTGCGGCGAGCATGAGGAGTGGCAAGTAGAGGTCTTGGTCGGGCTTCATGCCTTTGAGCCAGCGGCGGGCCTGGGGCGCGAAGGTTTCGGCATCCAGCAGAGTTTCGAGCAAGCGCAGAACTTTGTGCTGCAAGAATGGGCTGGCGTCTTCGACCCAGTTAAAAATTTCGAGCGAGATGGCGAGCGCTTCAGTGTGACGGGCATGGCAGACAATGCTCAAGGCATTGGCCATGCGGAGATCCCAATAGAGATCGTTGTCTTCGGCGAGTGACATGCGGTGTTCGAGGAACTGCACGAGCTCGTGAGTGATTTTCGCGTCCGGAAGAGGCATGCGCTGCAAGAGATAGAGCGGGAGGTCTGAGGTGAGGTCGGTGATTTCTGAGGTTTCGGTGAAAGCCTTCATGTCATTGTTATAGCGTGAGGGGAGGGGGCAAGGCCAAAAGAAACTCGTAGGCAAGAGTGGCCGGGCTCGTCTAATCGGGAGGTTCGGTGAGTGTTGTAAGAAATGTGAATAAGAAAAAATAACGATTGGGTAAGTTGTCTGATTTGTTTGAAACAAGAAATGTTTCCACTAGTGGAAATTGAATGTCAGGAAAGGAGCCAGGGTGGGGTTTTGCTACCACTGCCACGTTCGGCGGATATCATCAACACATGGTGGCCAGACTTCTTCGCTTCCTTCTCCCAAGTGATGGAGTCGGTGTTCCCGAGGTAGCGATCGAGGAAGATCATGTCGGTTTGCTTGATGTCTTTTGGGATGACTGCGCTGACTTGGAGATCGATGCCAGCTTTTTTGGCTTCTTGAATCCAATGTGCGCGGGTGTATTTGTCGTCTTCGATGAGAAGTGCTCTTTTTAGTTTAATGACATCTATTTCATCGACGCTCATCGCCTGAACCCAGCGGATATTCCCTGCCATGTTTGCAGGCTTGTGAAAGGGAGAGATGATGAGACATCTGTTGTTGGGTTGGATCAAGCCGAGATCAGTGAGGTCGTTTTTAGACTCAAATCCAAAGCGATGGATGACTTCGTCGGGAGAGACGTAGATGGTTTTTTTGATGAGTGGCAGAAAGATCTGAGTTAACGTCCCAGTTGAGTCAGACACGAACTTAAGTTCTCCGCCCATCTTCGCGAGAACATCCTGTGAGCTTTTAATTCCTATGCCACTGCCTTGGGCTTTTGTAGTCGCAGTGAAGTCAGTTGGCATGCCTGGGCCGTGGTCCTTAATGCAGATCTGGACCATGTTAGCGTCGATGCGTTCAATGTGGATGGTTAGTGGGACTCCCTGTGGCTGCACCTCAAAACTATTCTTAAGCAGATTTGTGAGAGCGCGAAGCACGTGTAAAGACGAGACGTTCACGGCGAGATGTTGGGGGCCTTCGATGAGTGGCAGAAGACTCCCGTCAAAGCTGATGCGCGCGTTGATGATCGCTTGTGATAGCAGGTCGCCGATTGAAATCGGTGCGAGTGAGATCGGGGCTTTCTCTGGCAAGAGATCGAGGGCAATGCCTTCGATCTGCAGCAGGGCCTGCTTGGCGCGAGGTGATTGCTGAGTGGTACTTTGCTCGCTCATGACCACCTGGAGTGGGGCCAAGATGTCATGGGCTACCTTGAGTGCGTTCTGAAACTTCTGCTCAGCGAATGCAAGGCGTTCTTTTTGTAGCTCGTGGGATTTAACTTTTGTCAGCATCGAGCTGATTTTCTCCCCTAGAGGGCCTAGTTCGTCCGTCGAGGGAGCTATACCTTGAGCAATGAGTTCGATTTCACGATTTAGTGGGAGATAGATAAAGAATTTCCAGCACAAGGTGATGAGAAAGCCTATGAAAGCAAAAACAAGAAGAACTGATAGGGCCCACAGTAAGAGATGCCTTGGCTGAAGGGCCTGTTGGTTGAGCTTTAAAACGATGTTGCCGATTGGAGAGAGGACATCGTTGTACTTGATGATAAGCAGATTTGAGGATCGAGAGGGACAGTGATCTGAGGGGAATACTGGATTAAAGGTTGTGGTGAGGATCTTACAATCTTTGCTATAGAGAGCAGCGCTTTCAACCAAGTCACCGTGGGGAAGGATTCTTTGGAGGGTTAAGTAGTCCTGTTGTTTTCTTTCTTGTGTATGGGAAGCCATCGCACTGAGGGATTGCTCTGTGAGCACATTTTGAATCTCAAGTTGATGTCCGTGCTGACCGTACCATGTGACGAGTCCTAAAATGATTGTGCAAAGCACGGCGAGGATTGTCGTGGTGACAAAAATGAAGCGGCCTTGAATACTGCTGTAAGTCTTAAGCGACGACATTGTATTCGGCTTGAATGTTGAGTCTGTTAAGGTCAATCGCCATTGGGTTTATCGGGCCCTCAGACAATTTTCCAAAGAAGAGAGGCTGCATAAGAGGAGAGAATGCTCTTGTGAT
>JBEIPE010000108.1:0-8902 GCA_040377215.1 Halobacteriovoraceae bacterium | reverse complement strand
GATACCACCGGCCGCATTAACCCTATCTCGGTTTACGCTCCGGCCATGTTGTCACGCGAGTACACCGTCTCTGCACGTGCCATGGATGTCGTCACGAACGGTGCCGCTCCACAAACCTCGAGCACGATCTCATGGATCGTGCGTCCGATTAACGTGAGTGCTGTGGCCCTTACCAATTCATTGTCGACCATCGTCGCACAAGATCTCGTCACTCCAGATGAAACGACACAATCTTTCATTGCTGATGCAGGCACACCTGCAGACGCGATCGTCGCTGCGAACGAAGGTGATGACGTTCAATTTAACATTCTTGTGAACGACTTTGAACGCGATGACTTCCGCATTCAAATCGAGCGCTGTACGACTCCGGCCTGTACGAGCTTCTTGCCGGCCATTCCGACGACTCTTATCACACGTACCACTGATGACCTCGGCAAGCGTGCGATCTTCAGCTACAACATCCCAGAAGACGTCGTCACCGGCGCAGCTTCGGGCACTGTTCGCTGGCGCGTGACTGTGAACGACTTCTTGCCAGATCTCGACACCAACCCAACGCCAAACGTTGCGACCAATTCAATACAAGTACTCGTTGAATTGAACGTCACAAACGTCAACCCATTCCCAGAATGGGCCGGTGCTGCGGGCGCAACCCCTGCTCTCTCGCCGGTATTGCCAGCGACTGAATACAACGTCTTTACTGGTATGCCGTTTACATTCAATCCGGGTGTGATCGTTGATGACAGCACGGCCGATGGTGCTGTGATTGAGTACCAATGGCAAATCAGCGCCGACGCTGGTGCAACATGGAATGATATCGCCAACGCTCAATCAAGTGTTCTCCGCTGGACTCCTCCGGCAGGCCTCGCTGCTGGTGGCCCTTACCAATTCCGTTTGTGCCTCGGTGACGATGGCTTTGGTAACGACATTGCTGACTGTGATGACCCAAGTGATCCACCAGGACCGGCCACTGTTCGTTTCGCTGGCCCATGGACTGGTGTTGTCGCTCGCTCGAATACCATTGCGAAAAACGTAGCGACTCCTACTGCGAACGGCGAGACGGCTTCTTGGTACGATGTGACTGAGCGTGAGCTTTACAAGGTATACGTCAATGCCGTCACTGCAACGAACAACAACATTGTTGTTGAGAAGTATGACGTCGCCACCACGGGGGCGATGACTTTCGCCAAGGCCTTAACCTTCACAACTGAACGCACCGGTGACAACTACGCCGCCACGGCTCTGTCGGTTGTCGGTCAGACAGTTACGACGGGCGGTAAGACTTATCGCAACTTGTACATCAGCTACGTGACGCAGAACGCTCCAAGCATCGCGCCTCGTATGCGTGTGCGCCAAGTGGATATTACTGATGGTGAGTTGAACTTCACTTATGAAGGATTCTACGAGTCGAGCTGTCACACCGCTACATCATATGATTGTGCAACTTCAGGTACAGTCCAGAACATTACTGTTTCTGCGAGCACCCTCACTGCTGGAGATCTAGAAATTACGGTTGCAAATACGGATTTTGAGGCAGGTGAATACATCCTGATTCACGGAGTTCGTCTGAACGCACTTACAACTTTTACAGCGACTGTTGATGACTGTGAGTTTTTAACTGTTGACGCTGCTAGTGTCCCGCTAGCTGCTGTAGATGACGTCATGGAAAATATTGCACTCGCCTACACTGCTTGTGTCGCAGCGACACCGGATGAACGAGAACTGGATTTGACAGGCGCAGTCTATAGTTCAGGCGATCCAAATTGGGTATTTACTGAATATCCACGCAGCTGGGTTGATCTTGACTACGCCCTCTCGCTTTCGAAAGTCGGCGACATTATGTTGAAGTCAGGAACACTCATTCTTCCGTTCATCGACAACTTGAACTCTAACCGTTTGACGATTGCCAACATCAACACTCTTGATGGGTTTGCGAGCGGTAGCCTTGGTGACACAGACAGTGTGACCTTTGCTCAGACACCACAATACGATCCTTTGGTAACAGTCGCCGGTATCGACATCGCTGCCTCAACGGGCGATGGAAACAATCTTGATGTGGCCATGGTGAGATCAACAGGCGGCTTGCTCGCATACCGCGTGAACTTCACTTTCCCATCAACTTTCGCGATCGCTTCGACCTCACCTGTGCTCTTTGCCGGTGAATTCGTCGAGAAGCCACGTATCGCTACAGGCCCAACGGCGACCAACAACAACGTGTTTGTCATGGCGCAAGACTTGATGGCGGTAAGCAAAGACCTCTTCTTTGCTCGCATCGCTGTACCGACCTACACCAGCTCTCCTGCTTCTGAGCTCGTGCCGTTTGATGGTGTCCATGAACAAACCAGAGATCTCACTGACTACCGTATCCGTGCATTGACGGGTAACAAGCGCGCTGCTCTCTCAGTACTTACCACCGAAGCTGGTAACACAGGTGATGTGATGGTCTCATTGATTAAGCCGACCACACTTGCCTCGAACGTACCGATGATTCGTCCAGTGGCTGGCTCGGCTTATCCATTGCTCGCAACTCTGGTCTCTACGACCCTGGTTCCGACTATTGATATGTCTCCGGCCTTTACCATGGTCGCTGGTGATGTGGGTGCCAAGGCGAGCGAAAACAGCCGCGAAAGTGTGGTGATCCTTCACCCGTCCGGCGCGAGCGGCATCTCTTCAACGATTGTGAATATCACTGAAGAGACAGCTGGAGATGGCAATATCTCTGCCGGCAGCGTGGACCCATCGGGCCGCTACCAACCTGCATACGTAAAATAAAAAAAGGGACCCTACGGGGTCCCTTCTTATTTGAATCTTACTTTTGTTTCCACTGGTGGAAACGATCTCACTTACATTTGATTTCTGGCCTTTACCGGCTCAGCCGCGTAAAAAATCCCATCATTTTATGTCGCCAAGAAAATGCTTCAGCCAGGAAAAAGATCGCTACAAATAAATGGAAGAAATGATCATAGTACGTCAGGTTAAGAAATCCTGGCGCCAGACGAATCACCATGTCTTCAGCTGCCCCTGTCCCGACTTTCAGACGACCATCATCTGAAAAAATCATGCCCAGCACAGCGTTCAACAAAAAGAAAATACCCAAAGCGAAATTAACCAGCATGGCATGCCTGCGCGGACGCGAGGCACTCCACATCGCCAGCGCCCCTGTGCCCAGAAGAACTGAGCAATGCATTAGACTGAGGCTCAAGCCCAGAAAGGTGGGAATGAAAGTCCCCATCAGTCCCACGATCAAGAGCACCATCCCAATATCCCATGTCACCATGAAGGTGGGATTGTAGAGCCCATTAAGGATCTTGTTTGAGTTTGTTGTTTCAATTTTTGCCATAGAACCTCCTTGGTTACGAATGAGCCTAGCACCGCCAAATGCAAAGCTGTCGCTTGTGTAAAAAACTACACAAAATCACCGCAGAGCTTAAGCCTCACGTCCGGTCTGTTTTTATAAAATAAAGACAACCCGAAACCAGGAGGATTTATGGATTTTCAAAGATTACAAAAGCGTCAAATCGTACGCGTTCAAAAATTGTGGAGCATCACTCGTCGCCAGGCCTTAGTGCACGCGCGCACTCTCCTACAAACCGGTCTTGAGTACGTGGATGTTTTAGAGTCGAAATTCGGCACGAAGACAGCTCCGCGCACGAGAAAGCATACGCCTAAGCTGCAGGCCAAGAAAACGCTTAAACCCTATGTTGAGAAGATGAAGAAACCAAGCCCGGTGAATTCACAGGCCGAGGCGATCCGCATGCATAAACAAACGGTTCGCCATCACTAAATGTAAGAGAAAAAGAGACGTTTAAATTTTTTCACAAAAGCTCCAAAGACCCGTCAATCTAAGAAACCGCAAGAGACTTAGAATGATTACAGAGACGAAGAAGACTTGCTCTTTTAGTCTCTCCCCGCCCTCCCTCCGCCCTCGACCTTATTTGGCTTAGGTCTATAAGGTATCCCAATTTTCCCACCCGACAGGCCCCTTCGAGGGGCCTGTATCTTTTTGGTGGCTCACACTTGGAAGGAATTTAGTTATCGGTAAATTCGACGCGATGGAAGTTCGTCGGAGAGATCGTGTAGCCCACGGGCCCGGTCAATTCGATATCTAACAGCTCATTGCCTTCCACCACACCGTCTTGCACAGCAGAGATAGGAATGGAGATGCGTGTCTGCCCGGCCGGGATGGTGACGATGGAAGCGCCAAGATTGTAGTCCGTCGTTGATGACGTGACATCTGTGGTGGTGAGTGTGATCTCAACATCCTCCCCACTCGCCAATTCGACGAGAGGATTGGCAGGATCAAGCAATCTAACCGTGACGTTGCCTGCCGTATTGGTCTCCGACAAGAATTGACCTGAGCTCAAGAATGAAAGCAAAGGTCGGTTGGGAATATCACTTGGATTGATCGTGACGATAATCGTTTCAAATCCTGGGACGACATCGATCACAGGTCCGCCAAGCAAACGAAGGACAAACTGCTCTGTGCCTTCGTAAAGAGAGTCGTCGAGAAGAGTCACCGGAATACTAATAGATGTAGGATAAGGGATCGTTGGATTGATGGTAATTGAACCGAGGGCGCCATTAAATCCAGCAAGAATAAAGTCTTCACCATGGGCCGCCATGCGGAATGGAATCACCGTGGTGTAATCTAATACATAAAGTAATTGGGCCGGCACATCCAAGTCGCCACTTAGAGTCACCACAATATTCATACTGCCATCTTCTTCATCAACAGCGAGAGGAACAACAGTGAGAGAAGCCTGAACCGCGCTAGTGGCCTCGTCTTGCTGAATAATAAGTTCGTGCGTGTCTCGTGTTCCAAGGCTCGCATTGACGGGAGTACTTAAGGCCAACGTGATGGTTTCGTTTTCTTCAATATAGTTATCACCAATCACCGTGACCAATACACTGGCCGTGGTTACACCAGAGGGGAACACTAACTGATCAGTTGAAAGATAGTAGTCCACTTGGCCCGTTGAGATGCCGGAGATGATGTCGTCCAGGCTGGTGGCGGTGCCGGTTGAAGTCAGATCTACCGTGATGGTTGAAACTGAAGCATGACTTAGCTCAACATCAACGAGGACTGATGTCACACCACTGGCACCTTCGGTGATTGAAGCCGTTGAAGCGCTGGCAAAAGACACGACTGGTGGGCCGGAATTATCGATCAACGTAATGAACATCGAAGCGATCGAACCCAGACTATAAGAGTCTGACGTGCCTAAAATAACGACGGAGAGGTTTTCGTTCCCTTCAAAAATAGCATCGCTACAGAGAATGATATCGAGAACACCTGAGGATTTATTCGCATCGACAACAAGGGGCATCGTCGGAATGATGTAGTCTTCCACACCCGTGCAAGCTGTTCCGCCCACGGCACTGCCTGCCAAGCTAAAAGTGACTGTGGTCTCTTCAGCTGTGGCGCGCGAAAATGTAAAAGGTAGCGTGATAAGCGGGCTCGCCTCAGACCGGTTGAGGAAAGCTGTTGTGAAACTGATCGTCTCACCTGAGCCACCACCCACACCACTGCCTGACGACAGCGCTGCCGGTTCGTTGGCCACATTGCAGCCCACCATGGTGAATAATAGAAGAAGCCAGTATTTGGCCAATCTCCCTCCTCGTCTGTATCTCTTGTCGAGTTTTGGCGGAATATACTTAGTATTTTCGCTCAGATCCGCCCGCCGCAGCTAAGTGTTTGATTTTACTGAGCATGTACCCGCTAAAAAGCCCCCTCACTCACCAGAAGTGCCAGCTTCTCCGGGCTGCTCTAGGCGTGTGTTTTTTAAGCTTTTAAGCCATACTTTTTCTATGAATCAGCTCAAGCAACTCACCTTTGACCATTTTGCTTTGAAACTCCCCGCTGAACTGCTGGGCGCCGAGGGTTTTTTACAACACCTGACCCGCACAGCGTTTCCGGAAGCACTCTTTTTATTCAACCCCGTGGGCTCCCTTCCGCCACGCCATATTCTCGAGAGACCCTTACCGGGAATGGCGAGCATTCGACTGACGGCCGAGGCGATGGCGCCAGGGCTTTGCTACACCTTTCGTTTGGTCCATGCCGAGTTGCTCTTGCCTCTTGAATCTCTTCTCTCACAGCTGGGTTTTAGCGCGAGCGCTTTGAGCTGGAGTGCCTACTTCGCCCGCAATGGAGCACCCGGACTCCTTCCCTCTCATCGAGATGCTCACGACGTGCATGTCTTTCAGTGCTTCGGTGAACGCTTGTGGCGCATCGGAGACAAAGAATATTGGCTAAAACCGGGCGACCTCGTTCGCATTCCTATGGGAACGCCTCATCAAGTTCTCGACACCCGAGGTGATAGTTTGCATCTGAGTGCGGGGGTTCACTTTGCCAATGTGCATTCTGTGTTAAAAGAATTCACCGAGACCCATCGGCATCTTCCCTTCATGATGGATTTGGTATTAGATAAAGAAAAATTCAACAAAGAGTTGGGTAAGTTTCTCGCTCAATATAGTGGAGACGTTTAATGCTGCTTTTATCACTCCTTTTATCTCTTAACGTCGCGGCACAAACCAAAGTAACCGCACCTGTTGCAAAAAAAGCTCCGGCCAAGGTTGATGCCTGCGCCACCGAACTGAAAAGTTTTTGCCCAACAGTTGATCGTGCGGTCCCAACAGATCGATGGCGCTGCCTGGCCAAGATTGAAAAGAAACTCAGCCCTGTGTGTTTGGCGCAACTTAACACCGAAACAAAAGCAGCCGGCCCTTGTGCTATGGATGTGGCCAAGCATTGTGGACTCGATGCTAAACCTAAAATGGAAGACAACTACAGCTGTCTCATGAACGCACGAGCGAGAGGCCAGATGTCCCCTACCTGCACCAAGCTTTTTGATAAAGGCCGCAAAGAGGCACGCTCAATCGTTACGAAAATTCGTCAAGTTTGTGCAGCCGAATTAGCCGGCCCCTGTAAGCGTGATAATAAAACTGAGGCCGAGCAGTGCCTGGGCGAACTCGGCGGTCAAGGTGGTGCTTCGCCAGCTTGCTTGGCAGAGCTCGTTAAATACTGGAAGCCGAAGGGCAGATAAATTCGTAGTTAAATTCTTTCTTTCTAGGTGGGCGGCGAATCTGAAATTCTATGGTTCCCGCTCTCCCAGCACACACCGCCTGACCGAAGCGCTTCCACAGCTGATCATCAGTACCTAGCTCCAGCAAAAAATTCAAAGCGTAACCTTTGTTATGCCACTGCCATTCCATTCCTGGGCCGCGGAACCCTGCTGTGATTTGTCCAGCAGCGTACGGATTAGGGGCAAACAAACGAAAAGTGGGATTGAGGCCCCACAGCCAAAGAAAGTGTTGGGCCTTGCCGTGAATGCCCCACAACCCATACACCGGTGTGTTGCTGAGAAGGAGCCAAAGGCACCACCCTGCAAGTGCCACATGAAACGCTTTCCCACGAGACTCTTTTGCTGGTGACTCGAGGGTCGCCAAAACAATCAACCATAAACCCGTCGCGATCAAACTGAGAGCACGAAAGGGAGTGATAAAAAAGAGCACCCCATGAAACACAAGTGCGATTAAGCCGTAGCCCTTCCAAAACTTTGGCCAGCGCCATAGAAGTAAAAAACCACTGACTTCCCAAAGCAGAAATCCCCAGGTGAGAGCTTTCATCGCCCAATTCTTTGGTGGAGCAACGAGTCCCACGGACCAGAGATTCGAAGTGAGAAAAACACTGATCGCATTTCCATTCTGCCACATCGAACCTGGCAACTTGGCGAGCCCATTGAAGCCATACATCGCGGCCAAAAGTGTCACGATAACGTAGATGACTTTGCGGGCACTCATGCCTCGATAGAGAAGCCATTCGTAAGCGGCAACCGCCAACAAGGCCGGCTGCAAGAGAACCGTACTTGGCGCCACCCCACGGGCGCCACTGATGGTTAGAACGTTGAAGGCAAACAGTCCGAGCAAGATGAAACTGCGGCCGCGACTCTCACGAAGGGCCCACAGACAAAGTGCCAAACAAAAAAACAGCGAAACTTCCGGCCACGGCGTGGGCCAAAATTCAAGCGCAGTCCCAAGGCCTGGTGCTGTGGTGCTGGCCACACCCGGAAGCCAGTCACGCAGCTGCCATGAATAGAGCCATCGCTCAACAGCACGCATCGCCTCACCCGCAAGCAAAAGCCTAACGCCCCATTCATGCCAACGGCCATTTATCCCAAGATGTGCGGATGTTTCCATCGACTGCTCGCCTTGGTGAAGGATTGCCAACGTGCTTCGTTCCAAGTTTTCACCCAATGATCACCGAAATGAATTTGCGCCAGATCCGGTGAACTCGCTTGAGAAAACCATAAGGGACATTCAGGCCAAATCTCTGAGAGAGAAAATTCTTGATAGCTGAAATTGATCGATGGAGGATGAGTCAGTTCTCCAGGTGATCCATTGAAGAGGCGCTCCCAAACTCCCTGAGCATAAAGTGGATCAAGCCCGAGGCAGGCATGCTCCTTCACACTTTTTTTCGTGCGGACTTCGAATTCAGCTAAGGGCAAAGGCGGATGCAAAGAGGGATCGACTAAGTGAGCATCCCAATAGCGCAAACATTCCACGAGACCACTTTCAAGCGCCCCTTCCCAGTTGTCATGGAGACCAAGTCCTAACAACAGGCCTTGCTCCGGTTGCGCCTTCCTGCCACGAATCGCCACGGCCAACGCCGGACGATTTTCGACATTGTGAAGAGCGCCGACTCGTAACTCCCAACCCCATTGGCCAATGAACTCACGCATCTCTTGGATACGCCCATCAAGCTGAGGAGGATAAGGTAGGAGAGGTTGCATGGTATGAAAGTGGCACAAGAACGCATCTCGCTCCACGAGCTCGTAGCGGGCCTTCTGGCGTGCCGTTTCCACATCGAGATGAACCGCACAGCCATTCGAGTTTTGCAGACGAAGGT
>JBEIPE010000084.1:0-9952 GCA_040377215.1 Halobacteriovoraceae bacterium | reverse complement strand
ATGCTGACACAAGACTCCGTGGTATTGGCGAATCCATTGAAGATCGAGCAAGTGATTATCAACTTAGTGAAAAATGCCATCGATGCGTTGGTAGAAAAGAACACGGCAGCTCCTCATATCCTCATTGAGTTGCGCCGCAATCCAACCGATCATTCTCTTGAGTTGCGCGTGATTGATAATGGCCCAGGCATGCCGGCCCATGTGAAAGACAATCTCTTCCGCCCTTTCATCACCACAAAAAAAGTGGGTCAAGGCACGGGCCTTGGTCTTTCGATTTCACAAAAAATCATTGAGTCACACAAAGGCTCAATCGAATTGCAGGATGCAGAAACGGGCACATGCTTTCTCATTCGCTTGCCACCGATTGAAGGATACAGCTTCAGTCGCGGCGATAAAGTGTCTCGAGGCCTCACCACCAAGCAAGGTCCCCGCATTCTCATCGTCGACAATGAGCCACAGATTTTAAACGTACTCACGCGCTTCCTAGAAGATGAGGGCCACCACGTGATTGCCTCGGCTCGACCAGAGGAAGCACTGCGTTTCATTAGCAAGATGGATGTGGATCTGGTGCTCACCGATCTTTCCATGCCAGAAATGAACGGCCGCCAGCTGGCCCATGTGGCGCGCGAAAATGGCCACAAGGGCCCTATTCTTTACATGTCCACCTCCAAGAACGCGGAGGCCTACAACCGCGATCGCGACACGATGCAAATTTCTGGCATGATCATCAAACCGTTTTCTAAAGACGAGGTGGTCCGTACGATTAAAGATGCTTTAGGTAGGAAGCCATGAGCTCCCCCAAGCAGATTAAGGACATGAATATCTTGATCGTCGACGACGAGGACAAGATCTGTGAGATCATGCGAGTCTTCCTTAACACTCTTGGGCCATTCAAATCTATCGTGGTGGCCGACAGCACTTTGCGCGCCATGCAAATGTTCCAAAACCAGCATTTTGATCTGTTAATCCTTGATCACGTGATGCCGGGGAAATTAGGAATCGATTTTGCTGAATCACTGAGAAAGAGCGTTAAATTTCATAATCTGAAAATTCTGTTGGTTTCTGGCTTCCTGCAACAAGAAGATGTGCTGCACTCCGTTGAAATCGGTATTAAACACATTTTGGTCAAACCTTTCACCCGTCAACAGTTGGTCGAGAAAGTCGCCCAGATTCTTGAGCTGCGCTACCCATAATTCTCACCCTGTTTAACCTTTAGGAATTGTGAAGCTTCCTCGGGACATGCTACTTTTGTAGCGAATTTCTATGTCTTGGAGGCCCCCATGCAAGCGGATAACGCTGCACTCATCAGCTATACGGCTGTGGTCGCAATGATCATTGTTGGACTAGTTTTGGTTGGTGCTCTTTTGTTGATCAACAAAATTCTAGGCCAGCGTCCTACTGAACACACACGTAAGAAAGATGACACGTATGAGTGTGGTGTAGACTATGTAGGAACCGGCCATCAGCAATTCTCTGTCCGTTACTACCTCGTCGCTCTCGTTTTCTTGTTGTTCGACGTAGAAATCGTCTTCATGTACCCGTGGACTCTCGCCTATAAAGCTTATCTGCCTGTCAGTGGCGGTTTCATCATTTGGGAAGTCGTGCTGTTCGCGACGATTCTCCTCGGTGGTTACATCTATCTGCGCCTTCGCGGCGCTTTTGACTGGGATTAATTTATGTCTAAAGACGGAAGTGCTTTCGCCTACCCCATGGTCTTAGCTGAAGCAGCTAAGTGGGCACGCAAAAATTCTCTCTGGCCGATGCCGTTTGGTACCTCATGCTGCGGGATTGAGATGATGGCCGTGCTTGGCTCTCACTATGACCTCTCACGTTTCGGTGCTGAAGTGGTGCGTTTCTCTCCTCGCCAAGCGGATCTTCTCCTCGTGGCCGGAACCATCACCACAAAAATGGCACCGGTACTGCGCACCATCTACGATCAAATGCTCGAACCTAAGTGGGTCATCGCCATGGGCGCTTGCTCATCATCGGGCGGTATCTTTGATACGTATTCAGTGCTTCAGGGCATCGATGAAATTATGCCGGTGGACGTCTACGTTCCTGGTTGCCCACCGATTCCAGAGGGCGTGATTCATGCGGTTCTTCACTTACAAAAAATCATCGATGGCAGCATCGATCGCAACACTGCTGAGAAGCCAACTCACGAAGACGCCATCAACGCCATGAACTACCGCAAGGCGCTCACTCATGACATCTCGGCGAACTGGCGCGTGACTCAAGAGGGCATCGTGCCCGGACGTAGGGAGTAGACCATGTATAACGCCTATACTGAAAATGCTCCTTTCCTCGCACGCCAAAACGCTTTCAATTCACGCTTGCAAGAAAAATATTTGCAAGGTGCGCTCGCTGAAGGTCGCAAGCTCGTTTTCGATAGCATCAAAGAGCCGGTGTTGTGGGTACGTGACGGCAAAGACTTGATGATTGTCGTGAAGATGCTCCGGACCGATGACTTCATTAAGGTCGATTTCCTCTCAAGCCTCACTGCTTACGACAACAAAGACAAAGTCGACGGACCAAAACGTTTCGTCATGGTTTACAACTTCTACTCGACCACAACCAACGTGCGCATCCGCGTGAAGCTCGCCGTTGATCTCGACCAAGCTGTTCCTACTCTCACCAATGAGTGGGCGGCGGCCAACTGGCTCGAGCGTGAAGTCTGGGACTTGTTCGGCATTCCATTCGCCGGCCATCCAAACCTACGTCGCATCATGATGGATGAGCGTTTCACCGGCCATCCTCTCCGCAAAGAATACCCAATTAAGCAGCGCGAACCTTTCGCCGATAACATCCCTTTCCATTTGGGAGCGCAGCCGCTTCCTAAGAGCGAGAAGTGATTATGGAAAACAAACAACCGCTAGCGGATTTCTACAACCCGAACGTCTTGATCAATCTCGGTCCGGCTCACCCAGCGATGCACGGTACTTTACGTGTCATGTGTCGAATCAACGGTGAAGTGATCGAAGATGCCTCATGCGAGATCGGTTACCTCCACCGCGCCATTGAAAAATTGGGCGAAGAGAAAACCTATCACCAGTGGATGGTCTACACCGATCGTTTGAACTACTGCTCGGCCCTCATCAACAACATCGCTTACGCCATGACGGTAGAAAACGTCATGAACATCAAGATCACCGACCGCTGCTTGTGGGTTCGTATGATCATGATGGAACTCTCACGCATCATCGATCACTTGGTGTGCCTCGCGGCCAACATTCTCGATGCGGGTGCCATGACTTGCTTCTGGCTCTTGTTCCGCTGGCGTGAAGAAGCCTACACCATGATTGAGTCTGCCTGTGGCATGCGTCTCACGACGACTTACGCCCGCATCGGCGGCATGAGCTACGACATTCCGGATGATTTCATCCCTCGTCTTTTCAAGTTCTGCGAAGAGTTCCCAAAAGCTATCGATGAAGTCGACGCTCTCTTGAGCGGCAACCGCATCTGGATCGACCGTACTCGCGGCGTGGGCAAGCTTTCTCGTGAAGACGCTCTCAACTATAGCGTCACTGGCGTTGTGGCCCGCGCTTCTGGCGTTGATATCGATCTTCGTCGTGACCGTCCTTACATGGCCTACGATCAAGTGGATTTCGACGTCGTTGTCGGTTCAAACGGCGATACGTTTGACCGTTACCTCTGCCGCATGGAAGAAATGCGCCAGTCGGTGCGCATCCTAAAGCAGTGTATCGACAAGATTCCTGGCGGCCCGATCTGGGTGGATGATCGTCGCGTGCAGATTCCAGAAAAGATCGACGTCTACACCAAGATGGAAGTTCTCATTCACCACTTTAAGATTTTCATGGAAGGCATCGACGTTCCAGCTGGTGAGACGTTCACTTGCGTAGAAGGTGCGAACGGCGAACTCGGTTTCTACCTCGTAAGTCGTGGCGGTCCGAAAGCGTGGCGCATGCACGTGAAGAGCCCCTCTTTGATGCAATTCCAGGCCTACGAAAAAATGATTAAAGGCGACAAAATCGCTGACGCCGTCGCTACGCTTGGTTCTGTGAATATTATTGCTGGCGAGTTGGATCGTTAATTAGAGAGAAAAACCTATGGCACTATCAGAAAAAATTAAAAAAACGATAAATGGCATTCGCCATCAGTTTCCGACTGAACAGGCGCTCCTCATTCCAACCTTGCTCGAAGTCCAAAACGACTACGACTGGGTGTCGATTGAGCACATGAAGGATGTTGGTGAGTTTCTCAATCTTCCACTTTCGAAAGTGCGCGAAGTCGCCAGCTTCTACACCATGTTTAAGCTCGCACCGATGGGGAAAGTTGATCTGCAGATTTGCACCAACATCTCCTGCTGGCTCAACGGCGCTGACAAACTCGTGGCCTGCGCCAAGAAGAAGCTAGGTGTTGTCCCCGGTGAAACGACCGCTGACGGAAAATTCACTCTCAACCAGGTTGAGTGTCTGGCGGCTTGCGGTACTGCTCCCGCCCTTATGATGAACGAAGACTATTACGAGAACGTCGATGAAGCCCAACTTTTGAACCTGATTGCGCAAGCGCAAACCGACCTTGCGGCTGGCAAGGTCGTCGGAAAAAGCACGCGCATCGAAGGAGTATGGCCATGATGTACAACAACGAACACTTTGAGCCCGTCATCACTCCCAACGTCACGAAGCCTGGCTGTGAAACGCTAGATTTCTACATCCAGAACGAGGATGGCTACAAGGCCCTTGAGAAAGCTCTCAAGATGAAGCCGAATGAAGTTGTCGACGAAGTGAAAAAGTCGAACCTCCGCGGTCGCGGCGGCGCTGGCTTCCCCACCGGAATGAAGTGGTCATTCATGCCACCAAACCCAGTGGACGCGAACGGCAACGTAAAACCAAAATACTTGGTGTGCAACGCTGACGAAGGTGAACCTGGGACATTCAAAGATCGTTTGATCTTCACGAAGACCCCTCACCGCATGATTGAAGGCATGATCATTGGCGGTCACGCCATTGGTTCAAACAAAGGCTTCATCTACGTGCGCGGCGAGTGGCACAAAGAAATCCGCCTCATGCAGAAGGCCCTCGACGATGCTTACGCGAAAGGGCTTCTCGGAAAAAACATCCTCGGCTCGGGTTTCAACTTCGATCTCGTGATCTACAAAGGCGCCGGCGCCTACCTCTGCGGCGAAGAAACCGCTCTCTTGAACTCGTTGGAAGGCAAACGTGGCGAACCACGCCTGAAGCCACCGTTTCCTGCGCAAGTGGGTGCTTACGGCATGCCTTCGTGTGTGAACAACGTCGAAACATTCGCGGCCGTCCCTTACATCATTCAGAAAGGTTGGGAGAAGTACGCCAAGATGGGCACTGAGCGCTCGGGCGGAACACGCATGATCGGAGTGTCGGGACATGTGAATAAACCAGGCGTTTATGAACTCCCGATGAACCTTTCTATCAACGACATCATTGAAATCGCAGGCGGAGTAAAAGGCGGCAAACTTAAAGCCGTCATTCCGGGCGGAGCTTCAGCTCCTATGCTTCGCGCGGACGAATGTCATGTGCTCACTGATTACGACTCCCTCGCTAAAGCTGGCACCATGGCAGGCTCAGGCGGTTTGATTGTGATGAACGACACCGTCAGCATTCCAGAGGCGACCTACACACTCCTTAAATTCTACGAACACGAATCTTGTGGTCAGTGTTCACAGTGCCGCGAAGGCTCTCACTGGTTGGCGCGCATGTTTAAGCGCATCCTGGATGGCGGCGGCACGCAAGATGATCTCGACTACATTGCAAAAATTTGTGGAAACATGGCGGGCCAAACGATTTGTGCTTTCGCTGATGCAGTAACAGGTCCGGCGCTTTCTAGCGTTCGTAAGTTCCGTAGCGAGTTTGATGAAATGATTCTTAAAGGTGGACTCCACGGCCTTGGCCGTCAGGAATCTGTGTCCCATGAAATGGGTGGTGCTCATGTCTAATACAATAACAATACCTGCTGAAGACCTGAACTACACTTCAGGCAAAATGCCGGTTCACTCTGATCCCAATCCAGAGGCGAAGCCCCTGCCGAAAGTCACCATCGATGGCAAAGCCTACGAGTTCAAGCCGGGTGACACCATCATGCAAGTGGCCGAGCGCTACAAGTTGCATGAGGACATTCCACGTTACTGCTACCACCCCGGCATGCCTATCGCGGGCACCTGCCGTATGTGCACAGTTGAAGTGGAAAAAGCGCCGAAGCTCATGACCTCATGCTCGACACCTGCTGGTGACGGCATGGTGGTGCACACTCGTTCAGAAAAAGTTCTCAAGTCTCGCAATGGCGTGATGGATTTCCTTCTCACGAACCATCCGCTGGATTGCCCTGTATGCGACAAGGCCGGCGAGTGCGAACTGCAGGACTACACCTTCGAGTACGGTCCACAGGAATCAAACTTCAAGGAAGAAAAACGCGTCTACGAGAGTGCCACGACAAAGAAACTCTCCGACAAAATCACGCTGAACATGAACCGTTGCGTTCACTGTGAACGTTGCGTGCGCTTCACGGACGATGTCACGAAGACAAACGATCTCGTGATGGTCAATCGCGGCTGGCACAAGGAACTCATGGTGACCGACGAGAAGGTTGGACTCGTGAATGACTACCAAGGCTGCCTCACGGACTTCTGTCCGGTGGGCGCTTTGACCATGAACGACTTCCGCTTTGAAAAACGCGTCTGGTTCCTCGAGAAAAAGCCATCGGTCTGTGACGGCTGCTCGAAGGGCTGCAACATTGAAGTGCACCACGATAAAGAAGTGGTTCAGCGCTACGTTCCTATCTTCAACGAGAAAGTGAACAATCACTGGATGTGTGACGAAGGTCGCCTTTCGTACCACACCTACGCAGACGCGAACCGCATCGTTTCTCCTCTTCTTCCTGACACCGCTTCTGGTCGCCTCAGTTCTACGAACTGGGAAACCGCTGCCAACATCGTGAACGCTCGTGTGAAAAACGCCAGCAAGATTCTCGTGGTGGTGGGCACTGACGCGACTAACGAAGAGGCCATGCTCATTAAAGGCCACTTCTCGGCTCGTGCAGAAGTTAAATACCACTCAGGTTTTGGCGAGAACAAAGCGCTCGACCATCTCTTGCGCCAGTCAGATAAAACGCCGAACACGAAAGGTGTGGCAGCTATCGGTCTTTCGGCCATGCAGGCCTCTGACGTTACCGGCAAGGACCTCGTCGTCGTGATTCGCCAGGGCCGCGCGCAAATGCCAAAAGTTGAAGGACAAGACGTCATCTTGGTGGGTGTTTACTCACGGGAAGAAATCGACGCTTTGAAAGCCAGCAACGTACGCATCCAGGCCGTGTTGCCAAGTCTTGCGACCATCGAAAAAGAAGGCTCATTCACCAACTGTGATGGCATCACTCAATCATTTAACGCTGCGGTTGTTCACCGTGGTAAGGCCCTCGCTCTGCCGAAGATTTTGGCAGCGCTTGTTGGCGAAAAGCACTAGGAGCGCTGAATGGATCCGGTGATTTTTACAACTTTGGCCGTCGTCGCAAAGATGCTCCTGCTCCTCGCAGTCACCTTAGGCGTCGTGCCGATTATGGTGTGGTTTGAACGTCGTGGTGCCGGTTGGTTCCAAGGACGCCCAGGCCCTAACCGTGTGGGACCGTTTGGACTCTTGCAGCCGCTCGCGGACGTAATCAAGTTCTTCTTTAAAGAAGACTGGACTCCCGGCAACGCCGACAAGTTCTGGTATTGGGTTGCTCCGATCATTGCCCTTGTGGCGCCTTTGGCCGCCATCAGTGTGATTCCTTTCGGCAGTCACATCGTCATCGGTGACCAAGTTGTGCAAATGCAGCTCGCTGATGTGGATGCCGGCGTGATCTTCATCTTGGCCTTCGCAGGTCTCGAAGTTTATCCGGTGATCCTCGCTGGCTGGGCTTCTAATAATAAGTACACCGTTCTCGGTGCTCTTCGTGGTTCGGCCCAAGTCGTTTCTTACGAAATCTCCATGGGCCTCGCTCTCTTGTCGATGCTGTTGTTCTACGGAACTTTCAACATGAACGAGATGGTCGCCTGGCAGGACCGCTCTCTTTGGGGAATGATTCCGGCATGGGGTGCCTTCTTTAACCCGTTCGCTGCCATGGTGTTCTGGATTTCAATCTTCGCTGAAACCAACCGCCTTCCTTTCGATCTTCCCGAAGGCGAATCAGAAATCGTCGCGGGTTACCACTTGGAATACGGCGCCTTTAAGTTCGCCGCGTTCTTCATGGCGGAATACGTCGCCATGATCATGGCCGGTGCCTTGATGGTCATCGTCTTCTTCGGTGGCTACGGCTTCTTGCCAGGTATGCAGACCATGCTTGAGATCGCGACTCAGCAGTTGGGTCTTGGCCCTGCTGGCATTCAAAACGTCACCGCTCTTTTGCAGTTCACTTCTATCGCCAGCAAAGTGGCGTTCGTTATGTTCGTGTTCGTATGGGTTCGCTGGACGCTCCCCCGTTTCCGTTTTGACCAACTCATGGATTTGGGTTGGAAATGGCTCTTCCCTCTGTCCCTTGTGAATCTCGTGTATACCGCGTGGCTCACATGGTTCATGGCCAACTAGGAGAAACCGATGGCCACTAAAAATATTTCCCGTCCCTACACTGTCGCGCAGAAGCTCTACATCTTTTACATCATTAAAGGCATGTTGATTAATTTGCGTCGCTTCTTCTCTGGATTGATTCTCCAGCGTAACTGGACCATTCAATACCCAGAAGAGCGTCGTGATTACTCACAACGTTTCCGTGGCGCTCACTTCATCAGCGTCGATAAAAACAAGACCGAAAACTGCACGGCTTGCTTTCTGTGTGAAACCGTCTGTCCTGCAGAATGTATCCACATCGTGGCCGAAGAGCGCGATGACCAAGAAAACAATTACGGCGTGTTGAAAGAGAAGAAGCCCCTTTCTTTCGACATCGATCTCTTGCGTTGCTGCTTCTGCGGTTTCTGCGAAGAGGCCTGCCCGAAGGATGCCATTAAATTGTCTCGTGATTATGAAATGTCGGTCAGCAATCGTGACGACGCTATCTTTGATCTAGCTCACCTCAAACGGGAGATTAACGGCCGTGGTTGATATCATCTATCCCCTCAGTTTTCTCGCCGCTGCTTGTGCGGTTCTTGCGGTCACGATGCTTTTTGCTCGCGACGCTCTCACCTGTGCCATGGCGCTTTTGGGAATCTTGCTCAGCACCGCTGGCATCTACGGCATGATCGGTGCGCACTTCGTCGCCACCATTCAGCTCGTGGTCTACGCCGGCGCCATTATGGTGTTGTTCGTTTTCTCCATCATGCTGTTGAACCTCAAGAAGCTCAGCGATCGTTTCACGGTCACTTCTCCACGCTTCCTCATCGGTGCGGTCTGCGGACTGGCGATCGTAGGGGCCGGCACGTGGATCATCCTCCAATGGATGCCGCAAGCTTACGGAACTTGGGATAACCAGGCCATGTTGACCGCCGGTGGTAACACACGCGTCTTGGCCCACAGCTTGTTCACTCAGCACGCCATCGCGTTCGAAGCCGTCAGTGTGGCCTTGATTGTGGCCCTGGTCGGAGCTGTTACTCTCGCTAAACGTAAATTCGAATAAGGGATCCCTATGTTGACCGTGACTCATCTTCCGCAAGTCCTTGCCCTCTTCCTCTTCGTGATTGGCATGTTGATTGTGCTGCTTCGTCGCAACACCATCGTGCTCTTGATGGGAATTGAGCTCATGTTGAACGCTGCGAACTTAAGCCTCGTCGCTTTTGCCCGCGCCCAAGGTCAGCTCGACGGTCAGGTGATGGTGTTCTTCGTTATCACCATCGCCGCTGCTGAATCTGCGGTTGGTCTTTCGATCCTCGTAAATCTTTACCGTAACTTTGGCGCTGTCGGCACTGACCGCGCTCAAACCCTGCAAGGTTAATCATGGACGCTCAACACTCGCTCCTGCCGCTCTTTATTCTGTTGCTTCCACTGTGTGGCTTCAT
>JBEIPE010000189.1:0-6034 GCA_040377215.1 Halobacteriovoraceae bacterium | reverse complement strand
TCGTTGCTGAGCAGTTCACTGGTATCCCAGGGCAGTTCGTGAAGATTGAAGACACTATTAAAGCTTTCAAAGCCATCTTGGCCGGCGAATGTGATCACTTGCCTGAGCAAGCGTTCTACCTCGTAGGTGGTCTCGATATGGTTCATGAAAAAGCCAAGAAATTGGCCGAAGGGAAATAAGTCATGGCCGCGTTCAAGCTCAACTTGTTCACCCCGAAAGGGACTGTGGTTAAAGGCCTTGATTGTGTCGAGATTACAGTTCCTACGGTTCGCGGTGAGATCAACATTCTTCCGGACCACACCCATATCCTTACGGAGCTGGGAACTGGTGTCCTAACTGCGAAGACGACTGACGGCAGTATTCGCCACTTCTCGGTAACTGCCGGCCTTTGCCGAGTTATGCAAGATGCGGTCACGATCCTGTCGTTTACTTCTGAGCGTCCTCAGGACATTGATGTGGAACGTGCTAAGGCCGCTAAGGCCAAAGCCGCCTCACGTTTGGCCGGAGAAGGCAATTTGAGTGACGTAGAGCTGATTAAGTTCCGCCGCAAGCTCGAGCGCGCCGATATGCGCCTTCGATTGGGCAACCTTCGCTAAACTGGTTCTATAGGGGCGTCGAAAGACGCCCCTTTTTTTTTGTCAGGATGACCAGCATTGCCCCGATAGGACCACTCTTCGTGACTACTCATCCCCTGAGTAGCCAAAAAACACCCCTGACTATCTAAAATCAGCTTCTTAAAGCCTTGCGAACGTATCGCTCAGGACGGTCTTTCCCTAAAATAAAAGAACGCATGCAATCACTAGTCACACGGATGTTGACCACGCTTTCGCTTTTAACGCTGCTCCTTTTGGTGGCGGTCGGCGTGCGTCTGAACAGCTGGTCGACTGAAAAAACTCTCGTTCAATGGCCTCTTAATCCAAGCCTCATTTCGCTAACAGATTCAGCTTCTAACGAAGTCATCGCAGCACCTAGCCTAGAAGAGGCGTTCGTTGCTTACACGATTCCTGAGCTCACTCTGGAAGCCCCAGCACGCAAGATGGCTTCCGCTCCGAAGAGAAGAGCGCTTCCACGAGTTCAATTCCAGGCCATTCAGAAAGAAGTTCATATTCTTGATGAAGTGTTCGCACCGATCGAAGAATTTGAATCAGCGAGCGGTGAGTGGCGTGAATTGCAAGGTTCAACCACAGTTCCAGAATTCGACACAATCAAACTTGAAGCGGTTGTTGCGGCCCCAATCGAAGCCACAAATCTTCTCGCACTCGCTGATCAGTATTCATTGCCACAAGAAACAATGGTGGCGGCAGTAAAAGAAGAAAGCAAAGAATCGATTCCTGCACCGGTTGTAGAAGATGTTGTGAAAACATCTCAAGCCGCGAGTGTTGATGCTGAGCCAGAGTTCTTCACCTACGAAGCCAAGCCCGTTGAGAAAGCGGAAGTAGAAGCAGCTGTTGCTGAGAAGGCCGCGCCTGAGTACTCACTTCCGGAAGATATCAATGTCGCCAACCCGGCGGTAGAGACTACTCAAAAAGAATTACCACAGGCAGAAGACGAAGAGCTCGTCACTTATAGCTACACCGGCGGCCAACCAGTAAAACAACTTGATCGTCCAGCGCCAACGGTCGCCCAGGCATCAAAACCTAAGCCGAATGTGGATACTCAAAAGCCCGCGCCAACTCCGGACGAAGATAATGGTGGTGAGCAAGGTTTTGTGAATAGTCATGCGAACGTTGTGATTGCACCACTCTCAGTGAGTACTCAGGTAACACGTCTTCGTCATTTCGAACTACGCGCACAAGATGATGGAAATACTATTCTTCAAGACAATGGCACTGGTGAAGTTGCGATTCAAGAAACATCAGTGAATGCCAATGGCTCACGTAGTTTTGTTCTTCTTCAGCGTGATCACATTCCAACGCATATTGATGTTCCGATGGCGGCCGGTGTGAAGCTTGAAGTCCCAGCAATGGAGCGTTCATTCTTTGCACAGTATGAAGTGCAGCCGGGTCAGGTTCCAGTCGGGCACGTGCTTGTAGAGCTTGATGATGAGACTGAATCAATCACAGTTGATGGCATCAAGCCACGCATGACTCGCTTAACGGATCAATTCAAGAAGACCACAGATAGTGACTATCGTTATGTCATGCTCTCAGGTGTTGAGGTCGGCAACCGCTTGCTAACATCGGTTCGCTCTGATGGTAGAAAATCTCAACGTATTATCCACGTTCACGAAGAAGAGATGACCTTTGATGCCAATCTCTACGGCCAGACCGGTGACCTGGTTTTGAGTCTTAGCGAAGAAGGCATGTTGAGCCGCAGCCGTCACGACCTCGTGATCTCTGGCGAGAATGTCTCGATGACTTTTGGTGGCGAGCGCGCGCAAAAGATTTCTCCAGCAAACTATAAATTGCGTGCACCACCCTTGCTGTTGGGCTCACGTCACTACGTCACCCTGACCCACCAGAAAGAAGAAATCTTTGTTGGTGTTGAGAAGTCGACAGAAGTAGAAGTTCCTTCGGAAGATCTTATCCGTGAAGTGATCAGAAAGTTTGGTCTTGAAGGTCATGCAGCAGCTTGTTTGATCCAAGTGAATCTTGATCGTCCGGCCAAGCGCTACGAAGTACTGGCCGAATCGCACGGTCAATCACATGTGAGTTACGGTTTGGTTTTGGATAAAGACGGCCAATTCTACGAGTCGCTCGGCGAGAGTTCACGTCGCTTGTTCATTATGTCTGAGAATCAAGGCGGGGAAGAAGCCGCTCGTAATGCTAAAATTAATATCCGTATTGAGTATCAAGATGGCAGCAAGCGCAACTTCGCGAGCTTCTGCTCACCGAACACCTACCTCGTCGAACAGCTCTGATTTCCTAAAATTTTCTTCTGCCAATCTATGGGGCGGTAACGGCTCATCTGATCCATCCTGAGCTTTAAGAAGCGTTTATCGTCCATGTCGTAGGTCACAACAAGGGTGCCGCGTGGATAGGTGCTCTGAGGCTTTCTGAGATGAGGATTAAGCTCAGACCACTTATTGTCCTTGATCTTCGCCGGCACAAACGAGCATCGGGCAATGGCCAAGTGAAGCTTTCTAAAGTTCAGCGCAGGGATGTCTTTCTCGGCAGGAAAAATCTCATCGCGATAGGCCAGAGTATGCACCAGGGCGATGAATTCAGCGTAAAAGTTTTTTGAGGCAAAACCCAAATGAGGATGGGAGTAGTTTTTTAAAATATCTTCTAAACTCTCTACGTTCAGCTCACGACGGGCCTTCACGAGATGCTTGGTGCCAGAATTATAAGCGGTAACAGCTAAGTCCCAAGACTTAAGAATCTTTTTATTCTCTCGCAACAGGTGAAGAGCGGCGACTGAAGCGATTAAAGGATTTGAGCGGTAATCCAGTTGAGCATTTCTTTTGGGAACGAAATAAGAGGCGATCAAAGGCATGAACTGCCAAATGCCCGTCGCACCTACACGTGAATGAGCAGAGTTATTGAAACTTGATTCCAAGAAGGGAATGGCCAGGAGTTGCGGTGGTAGATCAAAACGCGTGAAAAGTTCGTCGTAAAACGATGAGTAGGGCGCCATGTTGGCGATCCCACTCTCGATCACATCACGTTGTCCCGTTTGAGTACGGATGTTATTCGCTTTCTCTAGGAAATACTTTTTGCGTGCCAATGGCTCCGATGGTGGGGGGTCACCAGAGTCATGCAAAATCTTCATAAGCGAGAGGGACATGCGTGACTGGGCATTACCCTGCGAGAGCTCAGTCAAAACTTTTTTGACCTCAAGCATTTTCTCTTTGGAGATAGATTGCAAGATGGCGGAGCGGGCGAAACGATTGATGTTAGGCCCAACGACATTGGAGAAATCCAAAACGCCGTAAACGATGCCGAGATCAGCTTTATCGTGAATGACAATATGATGAGTGGAGTATCGCGTATAAATGCCAAACCAAAAACGTACAAAGGGTGACCAGAATGTGTTCACCTCGAAACGGTCGGGCACGCGATTTTCAAAGTCAGCTAGAATATCTGTAGTGAGTGAGTCGCTAATGGCGGCCTGTGCTTCACGAACATCACCAGAAGCCTTGGGTGCATTGACGAGTTCATCATGAAGAAAATCAGATGAGCTGAGAAAAAAGAGAGTAAGAAAGGCGAGAATAAGGCGCATTACTTATCGAGTCTGCTTAATACTTGCATGGTCTTCTTGTAGCCCGCTTCAACCGCATGGCCTGCAGTCTTTGGGTTAAGGGTGAAGTGGTTGCCGAAGAAGAGTTTATAATCGTCATGGTCGGGAGCAATATCAATAAAGCGAACCTTGGGGTTCACGTTCATCTTTCGTTCAAGAATAGACATGAGCGTTCTGCGCTGTGATTCGGGAAGCTTTTCTGCTTTCATCCATGCGTTCACGGTTGTGAGAATATCAAGATTTTTAGCGCGCTCAGCACGATGAGTAACAATCTTCTTCTGGATCATAAGGTAGATGGACTGAATGGCGATCGAAGGCAAACCGTAGTTGGCCAAGCTGCCGATCTCGTCGTGGTAGTGATAAGGCGTGTGGGTCCATGAGCTTATGATCACGTCGCAACCATTGTCTTCTGCTACGTGGGTCGACAGGGTTTCGCGAATTTCTCCATCGATGTAATAATCAATTTCTCCGTTCAATGGATTTTTCACGGGGTAAGGAATGAAAAATGGCGGAACTGACATACTGGCCGCAGCGGCCACCGAAACAGGTGTTCCTGTGTAGTACTGCGAGGTGGGATCGTTCACTGGGCTTGGGAAATTGTATTTTGAGAAAATAACTTTGCGTGAGTGATCGAGCTGAGTCGCAACGACAAATAGATCAGGTGCAAAGTCTTCAAAGCGATCGACATCGCCAAGAACATTTTTCAGTAAGTACTGACGAACGCCTTCAGTGCTAAAGAAGCCCGAGAAACTAGAAAAGGGCTTGAGGATATTTCTAAAAAGAATCGGAAACTCTTCGAATGGATGCCAGTATTCGCTTTTAGTTGGACGAATCTTGTGGCGGCGAACATGAAACATGTCGCGATAGGTGATGGACTTCAAACGTGAGTTTTTATAACCCAAGGTCGATTGAATGACGTCTTGAGGGGTGAAGCCGGCCGCCAAAAAGATACAGGTCATCGCTCCTGCAGAAGAACCCACGTAGGTTCCAATTTCAAGAGGACGTGAACCACCAGATAATTCCTGAGTGCTTTTGTTGCTTTTTAGATGAAAACCCAGCTCTTCGAGGGCATGCGCCACTCCCAGGTGCCAAGCGGCAGCCTTAACCACGCCCCCCGAACAAACGAGGGCGATTTTCTTGCCTTTGAATTCATCTAAGTTAAGTGCTTTCATTCTAAAATTTACACCCTCTTCGGTCTTTCCTAAGATGAAGTATAGGTAAACGGAGGAATCATGGCCAACACGGAAGGGACCTGGTTATCCATTCTTGACTACTCACACTTCAAAAAAGTGTCGATCTCAACAATTCGCCGCCACATCAAGGCGAATTTGGTCAAATGGAAAGAGCACGAAGGGAAGTATCTCATTTGGACACACACGGGTGTGCAAGAGATTGCTACGCGCAAAGAGGGAGATCTCTTGGCGCTTCGTTTGGAAATGCAACGTCTGCAGCAAGAGAATCGACGTCTCGCAGAAGAATTAGATGAAGCACGTATGCTCATTCGTCTTTACGAAGGCGGAGCAGAGGCCCCCGGAGAAATGCGCCTGTGAAAAAATTTATTGCACTTGTTTTGTTGCTATCGGCATTTGCTAGTTATGCGCAGGATGGTTACTCCATGCGCCGTTGTGTCATGCTGCCCATCTCTGACGGTGTGGGTGGTGCAATCGGAACAAAAGTTTTTGCGGAGTTAGAAGTATATTTGCGCGACAACACTTGGTGCCAATATCAATCGAACTCGGAACTTCTCGGAGTCTTCAGTCGCTACCGCGAGAATCTTCCGCAACACCTTAAGTCACCAGAAGTTCTTCGCACAGTTGCCGAGCGCCTAAAATCTGGCTGCATTATTCGGATTAAT
>JBEIPE010000129.1:0-7852 GCA_040377215.1 Halobacteriovoraceae bacterium | reverse complement strand
TTGCGATCTTCTTCAAATGTTTTTAAATGAACGTGCGATGTCCTGGCCGAGACTTTCCAATCGATGAAACGAACATCGTCACCATGGGTGTAGATTTGATGCTCTCGAAATTGTAGGCCCGCCCCACGGAACCGTGAGCGCAATGCTCCCGCCGACATACTGTTCGCGTTGCGAAAGACAGCATGCTGAACGGAGGCGACGACTCTTTCAATTTCTTTTATATCCATATTTCTACAAGGCGGACAAAGCGATCTCTTTAACGAGTTGGCGCATATTAGTTTTTTCAAGTACGGCTTCATAGCTTGGAATCACTCTGTGACCCAAGACAGAAGGAACAACTGCGAGCACATGCTCCGGAGTCACAAAATCTTTTCCTTCCATAAACGCACGGAAGCGAGCGAGCTTGAAGAGCCAAATACTGGCACGAGGAGAGGCCCCTGCCACGATGATGCCCTCACGTTTCTTATCAAACCAACGCGTTCCAGGACGTGTCGCATGAACCATGCGAACGATGACATCTTTGATTTTTTCATCCACAAAAATACGCTCAACCTCTGCTTTAACAGAGGCGAAATCCTGTTGATGAAGTACCGGCTTAAGATCTAGGGTTTCATACTTCATTTGAAGAATTGATTTCTCGGCTTCGTAGTCTGGATAATCAACCTGAACCTTCATCATGAAGCGATCAAGTTGAGCTTCCGGAAGGTTGTAAGTGCCTTCTTGCTCAATAGGGTTTTGTGTCGCGAGAACAACGAATGGAGTTGGAAGCTTGTGTGTCTTATCGCCAATTGTTACTTGTTTCTCCGCCATGGCTTCAAGCAAAGCTGACTGAACCTTCGCAGGTGAACGGTTGATTTCATCGGCCAGAACAATTTGAGAAAAGATCGGACCGAATTTTGTCGTGAATTCCTGCTTGGCCTGATTATAAACTAGCGTGCCAACGAGATCTGAAGGCAACAAGTCTGGCGTGAATTGAACCCTCTGAAACTGAAGGTCACACAAACGACTCATCACTGAGACGCTCATGGTTTTACCGAGTCCTGGCATTCCTTCGATAAGAACGTGACCTTCGCATACGAGAGCAGCAAGAATGGCTTCCAGCATATCATCTTGGCCAAAAACGACTTTTTTTGCTTCAGCCAAAATCTGGTGAACTTTTTGTAAATTAGACATTTATCCTCACTCCACCCTAACGAGGGTGTATTTAATATAATTCGATCGATCATCTAGACTTGCCACTGGGTGATCCCAGCCTTGCATGCCTGTCTCCAAGATTTGCATGGCGCGGTTTTCTTGGTGAGCGGCATGAATGATGGTTTCAATAAACGCATCATGTTCGACGTAATGGGTGCAAGAGGCGAAAGCGATTAAAGCATTAGGATTTGCAATCTTAAGAACCTTGCGATGAAGCTTGCGATAGCCATCTAAAGCGCTAGATCTTTCTTTAGGTGTTTTAGCAAAAGCAGGTGGGTCACTAATCACGACATCGTAGCGATAATTCTGAGCGATTTTTTTGTCGAGCCAGTCAAAAACATCGTCCCGCTGAAAAGCTCCTCGGCCTTTGAACTGATTACTGTTGATGTGTTCACTCACCATTGACTCAAGAGGGGCCTGGTCAACAAAATCCATATGCTTAATTCCACCACGTAGACCATGAAGGCCCCAGGCACCGCCATAACAGAAGAGATCAACACCTGTTTCCTTGGCCCCTTGCCAACGAGAGAGCGCATTCTCAAATTTTAAGCGGTTTTCACGATGGTCATAGTACCAACCTATCTTTTGTAAATTCTTAGATGGAATCTGATAGCGGAAACCATTCTCTTGAACGAGAAGGCTCTCAAATGGCAGTGCCTCACGATGATGAGGCAATACTTCACGACTTCTTTGTGTTGGATTATCTAGGAAGTGGCACGGACGTGCCAAAAGAGTCTCAAGCTGTTCTCGCAAGTAGCTACGCCAGCGATCCATTCCTGCAGTATTGATTTGAATCAAAGCGCACTCTGCGTACGCATCAACAATGAGACCTGGCAATCCGTCGGCTTGCCCAAAAACGACTCGACAGCCTTCCTTATATCCAGCAAAGGCGAGGCGTTTTCCCCAGGCTTTCTTAAGCTGATTGGCCAAATACTCTTCAACAATATCTGCTTTAGGTGCACTACTAAGCTTAAAGAGAACATGAATCGAAGGAAGACGATCTTCAATAAGTGGATTGGCAAATCCAAGAAAGACTCGTTTCTTCTGAGTGTCTCTGAGCAGAATCCACTCGCCGGGAGTGAGTGATTTTACCTGGCCCTCAACATCGGATTTATATAATTCGCCGCGCTCGCCTTGGAGCTTTTCAAGACCACTTTTTTTTATTTCTAGCGATTTGAACATGATCTGCCTAACTAGGGAGCGGCGGTGCTGTGGCCAAGAAACCACTTCATGGCTTCGCCTGCATTCACTTTATAATTTTTGAAGTTCAATGTTTCTTCGATAGAACGTTCTATCGGCTTACTGCCAGCGCCTGGTTGTTTCAGAGTTTGCTTAATACGTGTCCTGACAGACGAAGGAACACCCATGCCCGCAATAACCTGCCAAGTCGTATCTGTTTCTGTCTCGGTAACTTGAGGACCTTCTTCAGAACGCGCTAACATGCGTGTCACGTAATAGCGCGGCTCACTCCATGGAGCCTTGGCCCAAGTAAGTGTTGTACTTGCTTGGCCTACGGGCTTTTTCGCTACCATGATCGTAAGTTTGCCTTCAACATCGAAAGTAAGTTCATACTCCGGAATGGGGCGCTGGTAACTTGGATCAACGGCCGAAACAGTCCGCGGCTTTTTAGTGTCTAACTTGAATTGATAACCTTGCAATTTTTTTTCTAAAGCTAGCGGAATAATGCTTTCGAGACGACCTATCATCACAGCTTTAAGTTCTTCTTTGATTTCACGAAATCCATCGGGCAAACCAAAAACTTCTATCGCGATACGCTCAGGTTGAGCAGTCCAATAGATGCGGAAGCTCACCTCTCTCACATTTCCAAATATCTTTTGGTCATTGAGCTGTTTGCTCATCTGAGGGCTAACTAAATCAACGACTAAATCTTTCAATCCTCGAAATTTAGGATTGTGCGCGATTTCGTCAGACTTCTTAAGATATCCAATTGCATCTTGCGAGAAGGCCGTGCTCACGACAAAGAAAGCACATAGCAAAACTAAAAGTTTAAACTTCATTCAATTACTCCATCAGACAAATCACAAAGCAGAATTTTAGGCTTTTTATATGTTACCATCCCTGGCTTTCCAGTCACACCCCGAACGTTCTTAACTTGTGTCGTAATAATTTCTAACTGTGTCGCGCTGATTCCTGATCGTTTTGCTAAGAGGTGAGCTGCTTTCGTCAACTGATCAGGACTAGGGATTCCCTCTTGTGGAAGTTTGATAATGGCATGAGCACTTGGGCCCGACGAAGCATGAAGCCACCAATCTTCTGATTTAGCCCAAAGCTTGCGCATTTGATCATTGCCCTGGGCACTTGCCCCTACGCCGACCTTAAATCCATCAAGAGCGTGAACAGAATAGTCACCTTCATTAGTGACTGCTGGTGCTTGAGAAGCTGTGACATTTTTCCAAATCGGACCCTGGGGTCGCAATGGGTTCTCTGTTATTTCTTTGCCAGCTTCCATATCAGCAAGAAGCTGAATACTTTCGGCTAAACGTTTTTGCTGAAGTGATTCCACACTACGTAGTCGTTTGATTTGTCCAAAGGCCCAATCTCTTTTTTGCCAAACAGAAAGCCCCTTAGGGAACTTGTAGGATAAGTCTCCATGCTGAATTTTTTCGAGGGAATCTAAAGAAAGAGGATCAATTGAATTCAGCCAATTTTGAAAAGATTCCCACTGAGCAATGCGGGCCAAATCTTCTTTGATCTTGCCAATTTTTGTCCTCAGGGATTTTACTTTTTGCTTAGGGATGGCCCCTTTGCGAGCGTGCTGATCTTCTTCTTTCAGCAAATCCTCTATCGGTGTAAGAGGAGGGGCGACAGTGACATCGTTGAACGCTTTACGTCCGATATCGTCAAAGATTTCAAATCCGGCCACTCCTTCGACGCTTCCTTTCCAACTGGTAAACCAGCGACCAGCAGAGTGATCGAAGCAGGCAAAATAGCAATTACGGCCAAGCCAAGCGACATGGAAGGTTTGCCTTTCACCACCTTTTTGCATTTCAAAAGCGACACCTCTATCAAGAGGGTCCATCCTGACAGAAATTAAAAGTGAGCTTGAGAAATTTTTACGGCACCACTCTAGCCAACGATCACGCAGACGCAAAAATGAAGCCGGGATCTTCTCGCCCAACCAAACTCCCTCATGCCCCCCGCCACGACCCAGGTATAGACTAATGTTTTTGCCTCCTACTCGAATCTGTAGGCATAAATAGCGCGAGGTGGAATACATTTTTTGCACGTGACCAGGACGCGACAAACTCTCGGCAAGTGCGGTCACCTGCTGTTGGATTTGGGAATAGCGTGCTATCATCTAAGCACCATGGCTGAGTCAGAAAATCTCACATTTAAAATTCCCGAGTGGCCTCAAGTGGTTGAAAAAATCACGGGGTTCTTCTTCTTTGATTGTAACAAAGAACGACTCGCCACGGACGATTTAGCTTGGTCAGCACGTGCGATTGAAACATCTTTTGATCGATTGCAGTTTTTCCAAGAATACTTAATTGACGAATACGCTCATACATTCAATTCACTCTTAGCGCCCCTCGACCCTCAAGTGGCTTTGCCGGACTTAACTGGCCACATCAGCAAGGCCGGTTTTCTCGGAATCCGTGATCAAAACCGTCTTGTTCTGGCGTGGGAAGCGGGTCTTCATCTCGCAAAATCTAGCTCGCGGCATGTGCTCAACCCAGTGACCGCGTTGCTCCCACAAATGCAAAAAAGTGAAGTTTCGAAATTCATCAAAGAATTTCGTTATCTCATCAGCAAAGAGGGTGAGATTGATCATACTCGCCATCCTGAGCTTCAACTGCTTACGAACCATTTGTATGAGCAAGAAGATCGCTTACGCCGCTTAGTGCAAGATCTACTCCGCTCAGATGAATGGAAAAATCTCCTGCAGTACGATGGTTTTGATGTGCTCGATGAACGTTATGTCTTACCCGTTAGAACTGACTCTCATCGCACAGGTTTAGGTCTTATTATCTCGCGCTCAGAGTCTGGGCAAACTTTGTTTGTGGAACCTCATGCTTGCCGGGACCTGGCGCTCAAGCGTCTTGAGACACTCTCGAAAATCAAAGAGATCACATATCAAATTGAGACTAACTTTCATCAACGTCTCGTTGCTCTTGCCGAAGAGGCCGCAGAAGCCATTGATGCCCTTCTCACGTTTGATGAGTACCTAGGTAAGTCGCGCTTTTGCTTGGCCATGAGTTTTTCTCGACCTAAAATTCGCGATCGTGCCGGCTTTGCCTTTCACGATATCTTTCATCCATTGATTAAGAATCCTGTGAAGAACGATGTTTATATCGACTCTGTTCACACGGCATTGGTTATCTCTGGCCCGAATACGGGTGGCAAAACGGCGCTAATCAAGGCCATTGCGATCTCCTATCAACTTTATTTGCGAGGATTGTTTGTACCGGCCTTGCACGCCGAACTTTATCCGTATCAAACGCTATTCTTCCTCGCGAATGACTTGCAAGATATCGGCGCAGGTCTGAGTTCATTCTCAGGCGAAGTCATGTCTTACCTATCGCTATCTGAAAGACTCCAAGGACACAATCTCATTCTCATTGATGAGATTTTTAACTCCACCGCCTCTGATGAAGCTTCAGCTCTTGCTCTTTCCATGATTGATAACTTCAATCTGAGAAAGCAGACACATTTTATTCTTTCGACCCACCATCAGCTTCTTAAGAATTTGGCCGGTGAACGACCGACTGTTCTTTCAGGTTCCATGGGGTTTGATGTTTCTGAGATGAAGCCGAACTACCGCTTCTATCAAGGCGTGCCCGGGCAATCCATGGCGGTCGAGATTTTTGAACGTCTCGCGGAAACCAATCCTTACGGAAAGCTTATCGGTGAGGAAGCACGTGGATTGCTCGATAAAAAACAAGTGAACTACGAGAAACTCGTGCAGCAAGTATCACTAAAAGGGCGCGAACTCGATGATTTGCTTCTGGCCAATCGTCTCAAAGAGCGTGACCTCATGAATCGCGAAAAATCCCTCGAAGGGATTATGAAGTTGCGCATGAATGATGAAATCACGCGCGCCAAAGATCGTATTGATCAGATCACTAAAAGTGCCATGGATGTGTTTGAGCAGGCGAAAGCCGGCGATATTCAGCGTCCGCGTCGGGCAGAAGATAAGCTGACTGATCTCAAGCGTACCCTCGAGAAAGAATTTGGCGAAGGCCAAACCGAGCAGCCAAGTGAGGCCGAAATGAATGAAGCCGACATTCTTCCAGTGCATGCGTTACGACCGGAAAACGTTTACTACAACACCTTCCTCAAGAAAGAAGTGCAACTGAAGAGTATCGATTGGCGCAAACGCCAGGCGGTGGTGAGCAAAGGTGCACTGACGGTGACTGTGCCGCTGAATACATTTAAGAAGGGCACCACAACTGTGAACTCTTTTCAGCAGATTCGTATTAATGTCATTCGCGAGCAAGAACGTTCATTCATGCTGGATTGTCGCGGAATGCGCCTGGAAGAGTTTCAGCACTCCGTAGAAAAAGGTCTCGGCGATCTCTTGGCCGGGGATACACCTGTCTTAAGTGTCGTGCATGGACATGGTGACGGTGTACTCAAGGCATGGTTACGCGGACACATTGGTCGCAGCAAAGAATTTAAGTGGGACGTTCCCGAAACCGGGAACGACGGAGAGACTGAGATTCGTCTGAAAGATTAACTTCTTAGAAGCTTCAGTCGATCAACTTACCGATACGCCAAGGGCGGAACGCAAACGCTTCCTGCTCGTCACCACCCCACGGCCATGGGAATGCCAATGAGAACCAGATCGCGATCGCACGGCCCTTGATGTGGCCGAAGGGCACAAATCCCCAAGAGCGCGAGTCAGCTGAGAAATCTCGGTTATCACCCATTACGAAATAATGACCGTTAGGGACTGTTTGGCGCGGATGATTTGAATTGTAGATGTTATCGATATCGATCTGAGTCACGTGAGTGTGCTCGCCCGTCTTCGTTTCAGAGAATTTGAAATTGTAGCGCTTGTACTTTTCATCCATGTCTTCGATCTGCTCTTTGCCATCGATTTCTTTCATCTGCAAAGGCTGGCCATTCACGTAAACAATCTTCTCGATCACTTCAATCGTATCACCAGGGAGACCCACAATACGCTTGATGTAGTTCAAGGCAGGATCTTGTGGATATTTGAAGACCACCACGTCGCCACGCTTAGGATAATCAGGGCCAGTGATGTATGTCGGATCAGAGAACCAATCGCTGAAGGGAACTTTGAAACCGTAGCTGAACTTGTTCACCAAAATGAAATCGCCGATGAGCAAAGTAGGAATCATCGAGCCTGATGGAATTTTGAACGGCTCAAATAGAACCGAACGGAACAACAACACAGAGAAAATAATGAAGGTGAAAGACTTCGCTTCCTTCATGAACTTTTCTTTGCGGCTTGGTTTTGGAGCTTCTACGGGTGTAGTTTCTGGAGTGTTTACGTTCTGTTCTTCCATATAATCCTTCTCAGATTCGACGAATGGCGCGACTGACCCCAGATCAATTCAAGAATCTCGCGGGCCACTTGAGTGGACTTAACGTACCACCGTTTCTTATTCACGATCATGACACAGAGAGATACACCGCGATCATCCGGACGCGATGGGTCGCGTGCATAGGC